>JAAXHF010000017.1 GCA_012271025.1 Deltaproteobacteria bacterium
ACCTGCCAGCCGGCGTCCTCAAGGTCGTCGTCATGAAAATGAATCGCGCCGTACTCGTGCGGGGTATTGCGAAAATCCGTCTCCGCACCGCTCCAGTTATAACCGGTCATGGCCCGGGCGGGCATGTTGATCGTTCGGCCGTGTAAACCGTGGGGCGAGGTGTCGATGATGGTGTCGGAGGCAACCTCGGCCGAAAAATCCCAGGCTGCGACGAGATCGTCGCCAAAGGCCAGCGGCGAGGCTCCGCGCTGGAGCGAGAGCAACTCGTCCCGACTCAGGGCTCGCCGGAACACCCCCGGGCGGTCGATCTTGCCGTTAAAATGTCGGCCAACCCGGGACTCGCCATCATCGCCCGTCTGCCACAGGCCGGCCATCACGCAATCGACCCCAGTCGTGGGAGTGGCCTGGAGCTGGGTCGTAGCCGTCGCAGTCGCCCGGGTCTGGTCCTGTGGCCACGTGCGTAGCGGCTCTTGATACACGGCGATCTGGCCGCTGCGAGTGTCAAACGTGGCCGCCACAAAATACCAGTCCACGGAGCGGAGCGGGGTATTGATCCGTACCTGCTCGGTGTGCCCTGCCGGGTCAGTCAGCCATACGGCCAAGACACCGCCCTCGTCGAGTACCAGACCATAGCCGCCTTCCGCCTCGGACCACTTGGTGAGAATGCCCTGCACGCCCTTTTGCGGGGTTGTGGGATATATCCAGGCGTGCAGGGTGAAGCCGTCGTGCAGACCCAGCAGCGGCACGTCGGGCACGATAATATGGGAGCCGGTATGGATATCCTGGCGACGGCCCGGATACTCGCCGCTGACTGGTGTTGCAACGAGTTCCTCTTTGAAGCCCGGGCCCTTTGGGTTGGGGTCGCCATGGATCAAGCGCACAATGTCCGCCTGATAGCTAGGCTGCACGCAGCTCACATGAAATCGAACCGTCTCCCCCGGCGCGACACTGAACCGATCGGCATAACCAACAATTTCCATGCTTCCCTCCTTTGACATGGACGGGCTAGTGCCCGAGTCCCGGAATTTCTTCCAAATGCGGCAAGGGACGGCCCAGCACATCGGAGAACAGGGTCAGGACGCGTAGGGTGATACCCCAGATCACTTGATCCCGAAAACGAATCGCCGGGTAGTAGAGCGTCTTGCCGTCCGCAGACAGCTTGAGATGGGTGGCGTTCCCGGCCTCCCAGGGATGCGCCAGCGGCATCCAGTAGGCCGCAGCAACCTCGTGATTCAGCGTTAATATCGGGATGGCCGGTCCCAGATAATAGACCGCAGAAAACAGGGTTAGGGGCTGTTCCCGTCCGCTCAGCCAGATGGAGAGGGGGGCGAGCGACCCCAGACGGTAGGCCGGGTCCAGGCGCAGGCCCACTTCTTCGTGTGTCTCACGCTCGGCCGTAACGTGCAGGTCGGCATCCTCGGGAGAAAAGCGCCCGCCCGGAAAGGCCATATGGCTCGACCAGGGGTCGCCCGATTTTTCAGCCCGCCGGATCACGCACAGCTCGGGATTGTCCTCCGGCCCCGTGAGTATCATAGCTACCGCGGCACAACGGCGATCGGCATTGAGACGACCGGGCATAGGCTGACGAGCGGTCAGGGCGCGCCGTATTGTTTCAACGCTCAACACAATGGACCTCCGCCTAAAGCATCATCATCTTAAAATAGGGCCAGCGGGTTGAGCGGCGAGCCCGTTCCGCCTTGGACCCGCAGGGGCGCAGCCACAAAGAGGAAGGTCCAGCGCTGG
>JAAXHF010000732.1 GCA_012271025.1 Deltaproteobacteria bacterium
CGGCGCTGGATCGAACACTCGCGCTCTCCAAGATGGATGACGTTGCGGTGCTGGTCGCCCAGAATCTGGAACTCGATATGCCGTGCCTGTTCCAGATACTTCTCCACATACAGGCTGCCGTTGCCAAACGCCTTTTCCCCTTCGTCGCGGGCAATATCGAACAGGGACGCCAACTCATGCGGGTCGTGCGCAATGCGCAAGCCACGCCCCCCACCCCCGGCGGCCGCCTTGAGCAGGACCGGAAAACCGATCTGGGCGGCAACCGCCTGGAGTTCACGGACATCCGAAACCGCAGCGGTGGTACCGGGTAGAACCGCAACCTTGGCCTTCTCCATAATCCGCCGGGCGCGCGGTTTATCCCCCATGAGTTTGATGTTGCGCACCCGGGGACCGATGAACACCAGCCCGGAACGCTGACAGGCTTCGGCAAAATCCGCATTTTCCGACAGGAAGCCATAGCCCGGATGCACGGCGTCGGCGCCAAAGGACAGCGCCGCGCTGACAATCGCCGGGATATTGAGATAGCTGCTGGCCGGCGCGGGCGGTCCGATACACACGCTCTCGTCGGCCAGACGCACGTGCAGGGCGTCCTTATCGACCGTCGAATACACGGCCACGGTCGCAATATCGAGCGAGCGACAGGCCCGGATGACCCGAACCGCAATCTCGCCCCGGTTGGCAATCAAGACTTTTCTGAACACGGGCACTCCATTTCGGGTCGGAGCGGGTGCGAGGGAAGCCCGCTCCGGGCCTAGACCGGCTCCAGGACAAACAGCGGCTGCTCATACTCGACCGGCTCGGCGTTTTCGACCAGGACCCTGGTCACCCGTCCGCGCTGTTCGGCCTGAATTTCGTTCATCATCTTCATGGCTTCGATGATGCACACCACCGCTCCCTTTTCAACCACGCTGCCAATCTCGATGTAGGGTTCGGCGTCGGGATTCGGGGCGCGATAGAAGGTACCGACCATGGGCGAACGAATAGCCAGACCCGGCTCGACCGGTTCCGGGGCGACGGGGTTCGAGGCCGGAGCCTCTACCGGAGCCGCGGCTGGCGAGGCCACGGGCTCAGCCGCCTGAACCGGACGGGCACTATTGCGGACGAGACGGACCTCGCCGAGCCGGTTCTTGAGTTCCAGCTCGGCCAGGCCTCTTTCTTCCATCAGATCGATGAGCTTTCTGATATCGTCAAGTTCCATTGTTCAGTATTCCGGCCGCCGCCCGCAGCCCTAACAGGTAGCTGTCGGCTCCAAAGCCGCAGATCTGGCCGACGGCAACCCGGGCGATGTAGGAGTGGTGACGAAATTCCTCGCGTGCGTAGAGGTTTGACAGATGGACCTCGACGACCGGCAGACTCACCGACAGCAGCGCGTCCAGGATGGCCACACTGGTATGCGTATACGCCCCGGCATTGATGAGAATCGCCCCGTAGCGCTCGCGGGCGGCCTGAATACGGTCAACCAGGGCTCCTTCGTGGTTGGATTGGAAGGTATCAACCTCAAGCCCCAACTCGCGGCCCAACTCGTGCAGACTGGCGTCGATGTCGGCCAGTGTCGTCGAGCCATAAATTTCGGGTTCGCGCAGCCCGAGCATATTGAGGTTCGGGCCGTGGAGCACAAGCACCCGTCCCGGTTCGCCTTTTTCCATTACCCCACCCCCATTGCAGCCCGGAGTGTAAGAGGAAACGCTGGGAGCGTCAAGGTAGAGCGCAGGGTTCGGCTTGACCCCGAGCAGGCCCAAGGGCTAAGCTCGGCTCAGCGCAAGGAGGGAGCCGCCATGCAACTCGAAGAACTCGACCAACGCATCCAGACCCTGGAAGACATCGAAGCCATCAAACAGCTCAAAGCCCGCTACTGCGCGGGTGCCGATGAACGGGACGAAGAGGCGTTTGTCGGCTGCTTTACCGAGGACGCCAGCTGGGACGGCGGCAGCTTTGGCCACTATGAGGGTCGGGACGCGATCCGCACCTTTTTCCGCGCCATTCCCGACCGCCTGTCGTTTGCCGTCCACTATGTGATGAATCCCCAGATCGAGGTCGACGGCGACCGGGCCAGCGGTCGCTGGTACCTGTTGGAGCCGTGTACCATGCTGTCGGAAGGCGGCGCGCAGGCGGTCTGGGGCTCGGCGCGCTACGAAGAGGAGTACGTGCGACAGAACGGCGAGTGGAAAATTCACCAGTTGCGTCTGATCCCGAACTTCTGGACGCCGTTCGATCAGGGCTGGGTCAAGCAACGCTTCGGGGGACAATAAATGCCGTTTGCCAACGATGACGGGGTGGAGCTGTGGTATGACATCAGCGGGGCGGGCGAGCCCCTGGTGCTGAGCGGGGGCTTTGGCCTGCTCGACGATCAGTTCGCCAAAATTCGCCCCCTGCTCACCCCGCAGCTGCAAGTCATTGACTGGCACTATCGCGGGGCCGGACGCTCCGACCGGGCGTGGCCGGGCGGCTATCCCCTCGACCGCTGGGTTGACGACCTAGCCGTGATTCTTGACCACATCGGTCTACCCGCCGTGCACCTGTGGGGCACCTCAACCGGCGCCCCGCTGTCGGTGCGGTTTGCCGCCCGCTATCCCGACCGGGTCAAAAGCCTCATCACCTATCCGGGTGTCTTCTCCAGCCCGGCCGGGCGGCGCATGTTTCAGCTCTTTCAAGAGGTTGCCGAGACCTTTGGCTATGGGGCGCTGGGACGCCTGACGCAGTGGATCGGCTGCGCCGAGCACAACGTGTTCGGTGGTCTGGCCAACGAGCTGGCCGTGTTTGAAATCGAGTCGTTTCAGCGCAACTTCAGCCTGGCCTCGCTGGCCAAGACCCTGGACACCTTCGCCCACACCGACCTCACGGCCGATGTAGCCAAGCTGCGCATGCCGGTCCTGGTCCTGATGGGCAACTCCGGTCAGCTGGGAGCCGATATGCCCAATCAGCGCGCCGCGCTTGAAGCCTTCACCCGCCACTGCCCACAGGCCGAGGTCAAGCTGATCGACAGGGGCGGCGGGACCTATCACATGATTGAACAGCCGGAGCAAACCGCGCCGGTCGTGATTGATTTCGTCCAGACCCACGCCTGAAACGGGCGGTTCGGGAAACCGATGTGGGGAGCACAGGCCATCCAGGCGCGCTTGTGTTCCTCTCTCAGCGCTACGCGCTGTCTTTGATACTCCCTACGGGCCACTCGCAGCATCGCTACAAAAGTCGATTTGCCAACGCCGTTTGGCCCACCTGCCACGGTGAAGTGTGGCGGGCTATCCGGCCTTTCGCTCATCCGAGGCGCGCTCCTGCTCTGCGTCGTACTCCGCAGTCGTCTTGCGCGTCCCGTCCGGATACTCGTACATGGTCACGCCGCCCACCTCAATCACTACGGGCAAGCCCTTCCGAAAGCGGGCCTCCCGGGCCTTGCGGCCTGCGTCCGCCCCGAGCTGATTCCACTCGTCCACGGTGAAATCTAAAATCTTGCCGGTCGGCTTTTCCATCACACGCTCCTTTTTTCCCAGCCTACACCGCCCTGGCCGCCTTCCGTAACGCGGGCCGGGTGGTACGAGACGGTCTTGTCATCCTGACTGTTCGCAGCGCCTCCCAGTCACACAAGCCGCCCGCCGGCGGACCGATTCAATCCTCGCCCAACCCGAAGGGCGGGCGTTAGTGCTCAACGCCTTACGGCATCTGATAGGAAGACCTCCCTTAATAGCGTGTGATGCCTATTCCTGGGAATCCGCGCTCGCCAGCCGGGAGAGAGCGACTGAGCGGACAGGCCACCTACCCCGCCCGGCTGGGGAATGGGCGGCTAGGCGGTGCGCCGCAACAGCTCGGCCACCACATCGTCCTGCGGCCTGAATCCCTGGAGGGCTTCGGGCATAACAGCGCTCATGTCCCCCTCGCAAGCAGCTTCCACGCCGCGCTGTCCAGTTCGCTGCAGCGGCACCCTCAGTCCATGACTAGAGCAATTCATCATTATGTGTAGCCGTGTAGGTCAGGTTAGCCGGAGGCGTAACCTGACATCCCGTACTACACTGCGGCATTGTTCTCGCGCCAGACAAAACAGATGCACCACTGGTTATTGATACGGATGCTGTGTTGCCCTTGGCGGTCGCCTCGCAGCGCTTCCAACCGGTTGCCGGGCAGTGAGACGTTGAGCCGCGCCTTTTCCTCCACTCGCCCCTGGTCGTCCAGCCTTCTACGTCCGATAACGCCCAAAGTGTCAAGCTTGCGGCGTCCGGCCCCACTCGTCCCGTGCGGCCGGATTGGCCCCGCGCGCCAAGAGCAATTCGATCACCGCTGCCGTACCGTTGTCCGCTGCCAGGTGTAAGGGAGTCCGACCGTCCTCGTCCCGGGACAGCGGATCGGCCCCGTGCGCCAAAAGGAGTTCGACCACCGCCAGAGAGCCCCATGCGGCCGCCGCGTGCAAGGGCGTCTGACCCCCTTCATCCCGGGCCGCTAGATCGGCTCCCTGCGTCAAGAGCAATTCCACCACGGCGGCCGCGCCGTTGACCGCTGCCAGGTGCAAGGGCGTGCGGCCGTCTTCGTCCCGCGCCGATAGCTCGGCCTCCTGCACCAAGAGCACCTCGACCACCGCCACCGTCCCGCGGGCTGCTGCCGCGTGCAAGGGCGTGCGGCCGGCATTGTCTCGGGCAGCCAGCTCGGCCCCGCGCGCCAAGAGCACCTCAATCTCCGCCGCCGCGCTGTTGATCGCCGCCGTGTGCAAAGGCGTTCGACCGTCCTCGTCCAGCGCTGCCGGATCGGCGCCCCGATCCAACAGCAGCTCGACCACCGTCACCGAGACATCCCACGCCACCGCCCAGTGTAACGGGGTTTGGTTCTGCTCGTCCCGGGCGGCGAGATCAGCGCCCTGATCCAGCAGCAGTTCGACCACCGCCGCCGAGGCGGCCCACGCCGCCGCCCAGTGCAACGGCGTCACACCCCATTCGTCCCGGGCCTCTAGCTCAGCTCCGTGCGCCAAGAGCAGCTCAACTACCTCGCCCACTTCCTCTGGGAAGCCCCACGCCACCGCCCAGTGCAACGGCGTTTGGCCCCAATCGTCTCGGGCCGTGGGGTCGTCCCCCTGCGCCAAGAGCGCCTCAACCGCCGCCGTACCGGTGACCGCCGCCGTATGCAAGGGCGTCTCACTCTCCGCGTCCTGGGCCTCCAGATTGGCCCCGCGCGCCAAGAGCGGCTCAATCTCCGCCGCCGCGCTGTTGATCGCCGCCATATGAAAAGGCGTCTGGCCGGCCTCGTCCCGCGCCGTCGGATCGGCCCCCCGCGCCAAGAGCAGCTTGATCACGGCTGGAGTGCTCCACGCCGCCGCCCAGTGCAAGGGCGTCTGGCCGGCCTCGTCCCGCGCCGTCGGATCGGCCCCCCGCGCCAGGAACAGCACGGCCATCGTCGCTGTGTCGCGGGTCATCGCCCAGTGCAAGGGCGTCTGGCCGGCATTGTCCCGGGCCGCCAAGTCAGCCCCCCGCGCCAAGAGCAACTCGACTACCGTGGGCCAGATGCTGACCTGTGCCGCCACGTGCAGGGGCGTCCGCCCGGCCTCGTCCCGCGCCGCCAGCTTGGCCCCGTGCGCTAAGAGGAGTTCGATCACGGCCGCCGAAGCGTCCCACTCCGCCGCCGCGTGCAAGGGCGTCTGGCCGGCCTCGTCCCGCGCCACCGGATCGGCCCCCCGCGTCAAGAGCACCTCGACCACGGCCGCCGAGGCACCCGACGATCCCGCCACGTGTAAAGGCGTCCGGCCGTCCTCGTCCCGGGCGGCCAGATTGGCTCCCCGCGTCAAGAGCACCTCGACCACGGCCGCCGAGGCACCGGTCGCCGCGTGCAAGGGCGTTCGGCCCCGCTCGTCCCGGGCGGCCAGCTCGGCCCCGTGCGCCAAGAGCACCTCGACGACCGCCACCGAGGCACGAACCACTGCCACGTGCAGGGGCGTTTTGCCCTGCTCATCCCGGGCGGCCAGATCGGCCCCTTCGTTCAGCAGTACACGCACTTGGCCGGGGGTCGCCAACTCTAGCCAACCGGGGTCCAGTAACGGGATAGGTCCCGACTGGGCCGGAGCAGGCGGCGCTACGACAAGCACCCAACATAGGGCGAGAAGCCCTCGTCCGAAGATTTGCGGCATAGATCAGAATTCTCCTCTCCACCTTCCTTCGGACCCTCTCTACAAGACTGCCCGCCGTTTGTCGCCACCAAAATTTGAAGGTCAGGGGATTCCGCTCCAACCTCAGTGCTCAAGGTGGACATAAAAAGGCCAACCGGTGCTTGCAGCTGCAAGCATTTTGCTCATAAATGGTCGAAAAATAAGAACAGCGCGTTCAAAAGTTTTAAGATTTCCGCTCATCATAGCACATGCACTGCACGCCCCAGAGCGGGGTTCGTATCGTGCGCGAAGAGCCAGACCTGCGTCCCTCAAAGATTGACGACCGGCGCCTGGCGGAGCGCTTTCGGGGGAAATTCCAGCCGGGCGATTTCACCACCGCCGGCGTCTTCGTTCAAGCCATAAAGGAGGGGCGGGTTTGAAACCCGCCCCTACGAGGCCCCCCTGCCGAGAGGAGCGCAGGCCAGCGCGCACCTGGTAGGGGCGACGCACGCGTCGCCCTCCGAACTATTTACCCTGCAGCATCAGCGTCATCACGCTGAACTTAGTGGCGCTCATCGGCCGGTTGATGAAAATTTTGTAGATCTGGAACGTATTGGCCCGCTGTAGCTGGTAGTCAACCGAGCCCTGGGCCGCGATCTGGGAAAACCACTCCTTGTTATCCCACGGATCGTAGTCCGGGTGGCGGGCAACGATAAAAAACGTCCGCTTGTGCACACCGTCGTGATCGTAGGTCAGCGCGTACAGCGGCAGGGCGGTCTGGACATCCATGTACAGCACGCGGCGGCTGTACAGCGGATGCGAGCCCTTGGGTTTCCCTTCGACAACGACCGCCAGACGCAGCTCCCACGGATCGACCAGATACCAGTTGGCCTTGCCGCCCCAGGTCGGCATATCGGCCTTGATCGGACCGGGGGCCAACACGACTTTTTCTTCAACAAAGGTCCAGTCGTAGTCGGAGATATAGCCCATAAAGCCGCTCCGGTCTTCAATCAGCAGGACGCCCCGCTCGGGCGAGACATACGGGGTATACACAATTTTGCGCGTCCGCCGACTCTGGGGATCGTACGCCCACTGTTCGTTCGGCTGGGTGTCGTTGTCATAGGTGACAGCCACCAGCTGATTCCCCTCCATGTCGGAAGGCGCCACCATCAGCGAGTAGTTCTTTGAGAAGACACCCTGACGCTCCCACTGGGCAACATTCCAGGCTGGGTCGGGCCGGTGCATGCCGTACCGCGCCATAAAGGAAAAGCGCTCGCTACGCTCGACTGTGCCGGCGTCGTTCAGCAGGGAGCTAATGGCCCACATGTGGCTGGTATCACCCTGGTCACGGTAGCGCAGATTCCACACCGCCTTGAGACCGGCCCGGGGGTCGTCGGCCTCCAGCAGGGGAAAGGGCAGGCCGGACACATAGTTCTGGAGGATGTCTTCGGCCACGACCACCCCTTCGGCGTGTTGCAGGGTGGCGTCGAGGAATGCCTGGCGGGTCGGCAGATTGGTCGTTTCCTGGACGGTGATCGAGAAATCCCCGGCTTCGACATAGCGGAGAATCTCGGGCGGCAGCACCGCAGCTGCCGCCGCAGCGTTGGTGCTGTCCAGGGTCATGCCGGGCTGGACGCCCGCGACCTGCGGCGTGCCCGCCTCGTACGGGGCAAACCGCTGCATCACACGCTGGCGGAATGAATCCGCCCGTGCCTCGGTCAGCACACACCAGCCAATGCCAAGTCCGACGATAATAGCCCACCACGCTCTCATCAGTGTTCTCCTTAGCGCCGGCCGCTGGCCATATTGCGCAGCGAGTAGAACTGTTTGGCCCGACCCGCCGAGAAGAGGCGCCTCATCACATAGCAGTGCGAGTAGGTCGCGTGCGGCTTCTTGGCGTTGATGTCGGCCTCACCGACATGAATGAAGACGTAATGACCAACATTGTTGGAGAAGTCCTGCTTGAGGTAGGGCGCCTGCATGGCCGGCTCATCGGCATAACTCTCCGAGTACTTCAGGAAGTGATGGCTCAGCCGCAGCAGCTGGTCGTCCCGGCGGTCAAAGGCCACCATCCACAGCGTCCAGTAGGTTTCGGCGTCAATAAACACGATCTTGTGGCTGTAGGGATGATCCTCGCTCTTGGGATCGATCAGCAAGACGTGAGTGTCGCGCAGCTCCCAGCGCGCCTTGTTCGGCACCCACAGGTGGGGACCGCCGGCCGCCGGGTTGGTTTCCACGTTGATCGTCGCCAACACCTTCTTGCGTCCCAGGTAGGTCCAGTTCTGCTCATAGACTTTGCCGCCAAAGCCCATC
>JAAXHF010000590.1 GCA_012271025.1 Deltaproteobacteria bacterium
GATATTCTGGTCAATAATGCCGGGATCGGCACGGCCAGCCCGGTCGAGCACATGTCGGTCGCCATGTGGGATGAGATGCTGGCCGTCAACCTGCGCAGCGTCTTTCTGTGCACCCGCCTGGTGCTGCCCCTGATGTATCGGCAGAACTCCGGCAAGATTATCAGCACCGCCTCCCAGCTGGCCTATAAGGGCGCGCCGGGACTCAGCCATTACTGTGCGGCCAAAGCCGCCATCATCGCCTTTACCCGCTCGCTGTCGCACGAAATCGGCACGCGCAATATCAACGCCAACTGCGTAGCGCCGGGGGCCACCCACACCCCGCTGGTCGAGGGTCTCAAAAAAGAGGCGGTCGAGGCGATTCGCGCCGCCATTCCCAAGGGTCGGCTGGCCACGGTAGACGAAATCGCCCCGGCCTATGTGTTTCTGGCCTCGGACGAGTCGCGGCATTTTGTCGGTCAGTGCCTCAGCCCCAACGGCGGAGATGTGATGCTGTGAGGTATGCGGGAGGCGCCCCTAGTGCGTTTCACGATTCTGTCATTCCCGCGAAAGCGGGAATCTCGCCGCCCCGCCGTCGGCTGGATGCCGGATCAAGTCCGGCATGACGAGAGCAGAACGGCAGGGCTACAGCCCAACGTGAGACGCTCTCGCTGCGGCTTGCACCTGCTCGCCTGTCACTGCGTGCTGCTGTGGGGTCTGTTTTCGACCGGCTGCCAGTGGCTGGACGGCTCGGCCCAGACCGGGCATCAAGATATTGCCGCCTCAATCCGGCGCGTCCTGGATGCGGCCTATGCCGGCGCAGACCACGCGCGCTATAGCGCCGACCTGCACGCTCTGGAGGCTGTCGCCGCAGCACGGTCGGCGGCCGTGCCGCCCCACCTCAAGCCGCGCATCGCACAGATGCTGAGCAACCTGCGTACCGCCCGGGAAGTCCTGGGCTGGCAGGCTGAACGCTCAGCGCCCCGGCCCGCCGAAGTACAGGCCTGGATCGCCCGCCACCCCTTTCTCCAGGCTGCGGTCGGCGCCACCGCCGACGCCCCGGATGCCTTCGACATCCACACCGCCCTGCACCTGCTGTGGGATCAGACCAACGAGATTCTGCGCGACGTTCAGGTGAAAAACCGGCCCATATAGCCGCCGCGTTCATTCCTCCTTGGCAGCGGGCAGCAGGGCTGCGGCTTGGTCCTGCACCCGCCGGGCCAGATCGCGCCGCCCGGCTATCAGGTGGGTGCGGATCGCCCGCTCAAAAGAGTGCCGCGCCTGCTCAAACTGGCCGAGGTGAAAGGACGCGACGCCGAGGCCGGCGTGGGCTGCGGCCGTGTCCGGGTTGCTGGCCAGCACAGCACGAAAAGCCGCAGCCGCAGGCTCGTAACGTTGCTGGGCGGTATAGGCCCGGCCCAGGCCGAGCAGGGCGGCCGTATTGTCACTGTCGGCTTGCAGCGCGGCCCGGTATTCACGGATGGCCTCGTCAAGCTGTCCGGCCGCCTGGTAGGTCGCGCCGAGTTCAAAGCGTGCCAGACTCGACCCGGGCTGGACCGTGACGGCCTCCTCCAATGCGCGCCGGGCCTGGTCCAGTTCCCCACCACGCCGAGCCCCCACCCCCCGTTTGACCAGGATGTCGGCCAGCGCAGTCCGGGCGGCCGCATGCCTGGCGTTCACCCCCAGCGCAGCCCGGTATTCCTTTTCCGCGCCTGCGGTGTTGCCGAGCCGGTCGGCCAGGGCGCCGAGCCGGTAGTGCGCTTCGGCGTTGGTCGGGTCTTCTTTGAGGGCACGGCGATACTCGGTTTCAGCCGGACCGTACAGCGTCCGGGCCTGGAGCCCCTGGGCTGTGGCCATGAAGTTGTCTTTTTTTTCGGCACAACCCCAGATCACGGCGGAAACGACGATCCAGCCCAAAAGTCGGAGCGGTTTCATGGCCGCTATTCCGCCCCGTCTTCGACCGGCTGTCAATCGCCCCGGCTGCCTTGTCACACCCAACCGGCCCGGATACACTCGACCGCCATGTCTCAAGCGCCCGCCGGCCCTTCCCCACCCCAACCTTCCCAGGCTGCGGCTGCTCAAGGAGTCCTGTTCACCCGCAATTACGTGCTGCTGTGCGTTGGCGCGTTTCTGTTTTCGGGCAGCATGTTCGTGCTGTTCGCCGTCCTGCCGCTGTTCGTTGTTGATGAACTCCACGGCGCGGAATCCCAGGTCGGCCTGATCATGGGCGCGTTTGCCCTGGCCGCAGTCCTGACCCGGCCGCTCTCAGGACAGCTGGTCTCCATCTGGAGCCGCAAGAGCGGGCTGAGCCTGGGCACCTTCATCTATTTCCTGGCTCCGGCCCTGTACACCCTGGTCGGCTCGGTACCGGTCATGCTGGGGCTGCGCTTTTTTCACGGCATCGGCATTGCCATCTATACCACCGCGTCGAGCGTGTTTGTCGCCGACCTGGCGCCGCCCGCCCGGCGTGGAGAAGCCATGGGCTATTACGGCATGGCGCTGAACCTGTCGATGACCATCGGCCCGGCTCTGGGCGCCTATCTGGTCGGCCGGATCGGCTTTATCAATCTGTTCTGGCTGTCGGCCGGACTGGCTCTGATCAGCTTTTTGCTGACCCTGTTGCTGCGCGAACCCCAGCGTCCGGCGCCGCCGCTCCATGCGCCGGCGGCGCGGCCGCCCCTGTTCAGCCGCTCGGCCCTGTTTCCGGGTCTGATTGCGGTCTGCATGACCATGACCTTTGGCGTGGTCGTGTCCTTTCTGCCCCTGTTTGTCCAGGCTCACCAGCTCGGCAACCCGGGCCTGTTCTTTACCGTGTACTCCATCGCCGTGGTGGTCTCACGGCCCTTTGCCGGGCGGCTGTCGGATCGTTTTGGCCGGCCGGCGGTGATCATCCCCGGGATGCTGCTGCTGGCCGTGGCGATGACGATTCTGGCCCATTCGACCAGCCAACTCGGCCTGCTGAGCGCGGCCGTTTTGCAGGGTGTCGGCTTTGGCGGCGTGCAGCCGTCGCTGATGGCCCAGGTGGTTGATCGCTCGACCGACCACGATCGCGGTCCGGCCCTGGCCACGCTGATGGGCGCCTTTGATGTGGGCGTGGGTCTGAGTTCGATCGGGCTGGGGCTGGTCCTGGAAGCCACGAGTTTTTCGGTCACCTTTTTGTGCGCGGCCGGGATCGGACTGTGCGGCGCCGGAGCGTCGGCCTGGGACGCCTTGCGGCCCAAGACGGCTCCGTCCAGCCCGTCCGTCGCCCCGGAGGCGGACTGAATTAGTGGTGAGTGGTGAGTGGCTAGTGGTGAGTGTGGGAGAGGCGTTGTGTCCTGACAGGCTGAGGAGGTTGCTGTGTATCGGTCCTTTGTCATCGGAGCATTCGCCCTGGCCCTGCTCCAGCATCCGTCCCCAAGCCCGGCCCAGCCGTCCCTGCTCACCCGGACCGATATTCAGGGCTGGATTGCCGAAAACCTGGAGACCACGCCGCAGTTTGAAGAGGGGCAGGTGCTGTCGCGGGCCGATATCGACAAGCTGCGGCCGTTCCTGCCGCCCCGCTACATCGACGAATTCGATTTTGAGGGGGTCGAGTTCCACGTGTCGCCGTCCGGGAATTATGCGCCCCACCCCGACTATCTGGCCGCCACCGAGCGCTATTCGGGTCAAACCGTTCTGGCCGAGGACGGAGCGATTGAGAACTATATCGCCGGGCGACCGTTCGCCCGGGCGCTGATCAATCCCGACGACCCGACCGCCGGCCTGCGGGCGGCCTGGAATTTCAACTTTCGCTGGCAGCACTACGGCATGCACGTCCGGCGCTACCTGGGCGCGCTGATCGAAAAAGGCGGCAGCGCGTCGCCCCTGTCCGGTTTTCCGCCCGACCTGATTCAGGGCGGCGGTACCGCGATACGCCATATCGTGGCCCTCTACCAGCGGGTCTACCACACCCACCTGGCCCAGCAGGCGGAGACTGGCTATCTGCTGCCGGTCAGCGACGCCGGACGCTTTGAATACAAAGACTATGTGGAGTTTCTCGAACCCTACGATGTTCGCGGCTCGCGCTTTCTGGTCTATCGCTATAACGACCCGCGCGTGCAGGACGACGCCTGGGGATTTCTGCCCCAGCTCCGCAAGGTCCGCCGTCTGTCGGTTATCGAGCGGGACGACTCGGTGGGCGGGACGGAGATGACGCTGGACGACTTCACCGGCTTCTCCGGCCGGGTGCTCGACCACAGCTGGACCTTTCTGGGCTGGAAGGTGCTGCTGCATGTGATGAATTCAGGCCACCCCTACGCCCGTTTTTTCGGGCCCAACGGCTGGCTGCCGAATGACCGCTGGGAACTCCGGCCGTGCGCGGTGGTCGAACAGACCCCGGTCGGCGGCAACCGGGCCTACGGCAGCAAAATCTATTTCTGGGACGCCCAGACGTATGAGACGGCCCTGGTGCTGATCTTTGACCGGCAGGGCGGGCTGTGGAAGGTCATCGACCTGTTGCACGGCTGGTCTGAGGACCCCAGCCAGCCCGAGGCCGACCGGGGCAGGCATCTGCCGCGCAATATCGGCTTTACTATCCTCGACCTCAAAAAAGAGCAGGCGACCGTCTTCTCGGCCTATGAGATCGACTATCCTCGGGTGACCCAGCAAGAGGTCGAGGAGCGCTACGACATGAACAAGCTGACCGAGGGCAGGCGTTAAGGACAAACGCCTCAGTTCTTCTCAAACTGGATCGAGAAGCCCTCGCGCTCGTTGTTCTCTTTGTCGATCAGAATCGTGCTGGCTGTGCTGTAGCTGCCCATCGGATAGAACAGAAAGCCGCTCACCCGCTGGCCCGGTTGCAGGGTCTCGACCTGCAATGCCTTGCTCTGGCCGGCGGCCGGAGCTTCCATCGGTGTGACCCGGCCGCCGCCGGCAACGCGCAGATAGACCTTGTCCAGCTCGATCCCGTAGGGTCGTGGGGTATTGTTGTGGATTTCAACTTTCACCGGCAGGATGCCGCTGGCCGGCAGATCCGAGCCCAGCTCAATCTGCGACTCAAAGCCGTCGAAGGGTGTCAGGGTCATGTTCAGCCCGCCCTTGGGCCCCTGTTTGGCATACGCCTCCTGGTTGGCGGCCAGGATGCCGAAGGTCCGGGCAAAATTGTTGTGGAAGCCGCCGGGGCGTTCGGCCGCGCCGATCAGCGACGGGACCGCGACGCCGGCCCGCTCGGGCACGACGGTCGCCCCCTGGGCGCCGCAGGTAATCGTGACCCGGCCGCCATCGCCCTGGCGCACCTCGGTATTCGTGCCGGCCACGATATAGCCCGGCGAACCGGGGGTGGCGACCTGGACCGACTCGACCGGATGGCCCAGGATTTGAACCGACCGATAGGCCAGGCGGTTGGCCTGCTCACAGGTCAGCTTCGGGGCGGACACCGTCCGCGTCCGGGGCGGCATGGTCGGGGCACAGCTCGTCGCCACCAGGCTGGCGACCGCTAACGAAAAGAATACGGCTCGATAGTATGACACAATTCCTCCCAAGACAGCGCGTTGCTCGCTCGTGCAGCGTATCAGATTCGGCGGGACGGGGCGACGCCGGGCGCGTTTTGGTGGTGTATCACTGTGAAATTCTCTTTTCGAGGAGGCCTCTCCTGAAGCACAAATCCCCCTGCGCTTCGCGCTTCCCCCTTTGACAAAGGGGGACTGAGGGGGATTTTCCGGCGTCTGGCGCGTCCTCGGCGCGGGCCGCTGGGGATGAGACAGGCAAGTATCTTCACACTGAGACACTACCCGCGTTTTTCAACTCGTCTCGGAGCCGTCCCAGATCCCGCATGGCGGCAATAATATCGGACAGGGAATAGTGGGCGTTGCGCGGGCTGGTCGAGGGCAGCGCAAACACCCGCGCTCCGCCAAAACGTTCGGTCTGGCGGCCGACGCGAGCCTGTTTTGTCTGACAGCACACCCGGTAGCCGGTCAGGCCGTTGAAGCACACGATGCGCGGGCCATAACGAGCAATCTTGTCGCGCAGCTGTTGCGCGCCGCGCCGGAACTCCTCAGCCCCCAGCTCATGGATGCCGCCGGTCGGCCGTTTGACCACGTCGGTCAGCCCAATCCCCCACCCCAACAGGCGCGCTTCATCTCCAGGACCAACCGGCTCGGGCACCAGACCGGAGGCCAACAGGGCGGTCCAGAACCGATTCTGGCGGCGGGCAAAATAACGTCCGATTTGGGCCGAGTAGCGGTTCGGATTCAGGCCGACCAGCACGATGTCGAGGTCGGGGCACAGATAATCGGGCAGGCTGGGCAGCCGGTCCAGACCCGGTTCGGGAGAACGTGCCATCGTGCGCCTCAGCCGTGTCGGTCCCGGAGTCGGGCGTAGTGGTGTTGCAGGGCACGGTTGGACCACACGCTGAGGAAGGAGCCCAGCATGATCGCGTACACCTGATGGCGCGCAATCTTGAGCCGGACCGCAGGATCGAGTAGCCGCTGCGAGGCGCGGATGCGGGCCAGGGTCGCGCCGCCGATCAGCAGCGGCCAGGCACAGGCCAGGCGCAGCCGCCATTCCCGACGCGGAATGGCCAGGGTGTAGCGCCAGCCGGCCTGGTAGTGGGACAGGCTCAGGTCAAGCAGCTCGTCGAGCAGGGGCCGTACCCGGCCAAGGTTGGCGGGCTCCAACAGCTCCTCGGGTGTGAGTCCCAGCCGCCCCAGGTCTTCACGCGGCAGATAACACCGCCCCAGACGCAGGTCATGGGCCAGGTCGCGCAGGATGTTGGTCAGCTGTAAGCCCTTGCCGAACCGGACGCCGTGCTCGACCATGGCCGTCACGTCCCAGCCGTCCAGGGCCGGACAATGGGCAATTGCGGTCCTGGTCCAGAACTCCCCGACACAACCGGCGACATAGTAGGTGTACTGATCGAGGTCGCGCCGGGAGCCGAGTGCGGCCAGCCCTCCGGTCGTCTCCCCGTCCTGGGTCGAAAAGACCGTCAGGTCCATCCGCATGCCCTGGGTGAGGGTCAGGACCAGCTCGCGGATCCGCCCCTGGTCGTCCGACCCAAGACCGGCCAAGAGATCGAAGCAGGCGTCCAGCCGCCGCAGCAGCTCGCGTTCGGCAGGGCTGGACTGGTGCTCACCGAGTTGGTCTTGCAGCTCGGGCAGGAAACTGAGGTCGGTCTTGTCAAAAGCCTGACGATAGCGTTCGAGCTGGACCAGACGCTGGTCCGGGGGCAGCAGCGTGGTATCGGCGATCGTATCCGCAGCCCGACAGAACAGATACGCCAGGCCCAGCGCGGGACGGACACCGGACGGCAGGATGCGCAGGCTCAGATAAAAGGAGCGACTGACCCGGGGCAGAATATCGGACAGGAGACGGGAGCGTGTTGGATCGTGGGCCATGCGGCTCAAGACATATGCGCCCCCACCGGCCAGGTCAAGCACGCTACGGAGCCATGTAGGGGGCCTCGCTGTGGAAGCAGGTTTGCTGTGCGGTGCGCATGCATGTAGGGGCACCCCCCTGTGGGTGCCCGTCCGCCGCCGCGGATAAAATCGTGTGTGAGCAGGCTGGGGCACCCCCCTCTGGGTGCCCGTCCGCTCCCGTGCGGGCGCCCGTCCGCTCCCGACCGAGGCGGGGCGCACAACAGCCCTCAGTCCAGCCCTAAGCCCGAGCCGCGCAACTGCTCCAGCGCCAGCCGTCGCATCGAAAAACGGTCCTTGTCCCCGGCACTCATCTCGGCAAAGGTGTAGGCGCTGCCCGTGGGTTGAAAGATCGCGTCCCAGCCAAAGCCGTGGCTGCCGCGCGGAGACACGGCGATGTTGCCCGCGACGCTGCCGGCAAACACCCGACAGCCGACCCCGTCGTGGTAGGCGAACAGGGTTGTTGCGGTGGCCGCGCGCTCGGTGTCGAGCAGGCGACACAGCCCCTCGTTGCCCAGGCTGTGCAAAAACCAGCGGATCAGCGCGCCGGGCAGGCCGTTCCAGGCGGTAAAGGCCAGGCCGGTATCCTCGACCAGGACCGGGCGCTGGAGGGCGGCATAGGCCTGGGCGGCCTTATGGCGCACGACCGGCTCAATCTCAACGGCCTGGATTTCGTCCAACTCGAGCGCCTGATGGGCCACGCTGCGGCCGAGCAGACGCTCAACCTCGGCGGCTTTGGCGGCGTTGGCGGTGACAAAGGTGAGCATCACGTGGGTGCCGGCAGCCAGTAGCGTTGCCACTCGTCCAGGTGACACAGGGTGTGCAGCGAGTCCATGCGGTCCACATACACCTTGCCCTGCAGGTGGTCATACTCGTGCTGGATGACGCGGGCGTGAAAATCTGTGGCCACAAAATCGAGCCGTTGCCCGTGACGGTCCAGAGCCTGGACGCGCAGCTCGGCGTAGCGCGGGACCATGCCCCGCAGATCGGGAATGCTCAGACAGCCCTCCCACAGCTCGGCCCGCCGCTCGGACGTGACGCGCAACCGGGGGTTGATCAAAACCGTCAGCGGCACCGGCGGCACGTCGGGATAGCGGGGGTGTTTGTCCACCTGCAGGACGGCCAGCTGCTGCGATACGTGGACCTGGGGGGCGGCCAGACCAACCCCGGTATACTCGTGCATGGTCTCGATCATATCGTCGATCAGGCGCTGAAACTCAGGGTGTGGAATGGTCTCGGGGGGAACCGGCCGAGCGGTTTTGCGCAGCACCGGATGCCCGAGACGACAGACTTTCAGAATAGCCATATGGCGGGAGTCCGAGCCGCTCAGAGGTGGTTCCGGCGCTGTCTGCGCTGGGGCCGCTGAAAGGCCAACACCCGATGGCCCTGCCGGTACTGGGCAACCAGCGTGATCAGATCCTCGCGGTCGATCAGGATGCAGTCCTCGCGTCGGGCCAGGGTGCGGGCGCGCAGACTGAAGGGCTGGTTGGCCAGCACCAGCCCTCCGTCACAGCCCTGGGCATGACCGGCGGACAGGACCTCGGCCACCACGCTGTCCGTCAGCGGCCGGGTGTGGCGGAACACCCGGCCTAGCCGCCGTTCGGTGCCCCGGACCAGCAGAAAATCGGTCCCGGGCGGGCTGGAGCGTGCCAGCGGCGCGACCTCATAGCCCTGGGCCCGCAACAGGTCGGCCGCATAGCGGGAAAACTCGGCGTCGGTCATGGTATCGAGTTCGTGCAGCCGCTCGCTCCGCTCGCGCCGACGGGTATAGCTCTGCCATACGATCCAGATACCCAGCCCGCCCCCTATCCAGACCAGAGCACTGACCCAGTTGCCCTGCAGGGCAGAGGTGGCGAAGACGAACAGCAGACAGATGGCGGTGCCCTTGATAAGACGCGCCCGGGTGGTCTTTCCCGATCGCGCCTTGTGGCTGAGATCAACGGCACGGGACGGTTCCTGCATGGCTTCCTCAGACAAGACACTCGTTCAGTCGTTCTACGGCTACCAGCCAGATATCCCAGCAGGCGGAAGAAATCAATCGGGAAAACGGGGACGGAGGATGACGGCTCAGCGCCGGGTCGTCAGCACGACCCCGACAATCACCAGGAGTGTGCCATACACATGCACGGCGGTAATCCGCTCGCCCAGAAAAACGGCCGAGAACACCAGCACGATGATCGGAATGAGGTTCATGAACACGGCCGCCCGGTGCGGGCTCACGCGCGTCAGGGCTTGATAGTACAACAGATTGGTCAGCGGCGAGAGCACGCACAGATAGGACACGGCCATAATCACCGTCGGACTCAGCTCGAAGGCCGGCTGCAAGGGCTGCTCAAAGAAAAAGACCGGCAGCAGGGCCACCGAGCCGACCAGATAGGAGCTGGCCGTTGCGGCGGTGGGCGAACGCTCACGCAGGGCGACCCGGCTGTAGACCGTGTACACCGCCCAGTTGATCTGGCCGATCAGAATCAGCACGTCGCCCCAGTTGAACGAGCGCTGGAGCAGGTTTGCCAGCGAGCCCTGACACATGATGGCGACCAGACCGACACACGACAGGACGACGCCGGCGACGTTGAGCAGGCGGAGTTTCTCGCGTAAAAACAGCCACGACAGCAGGGTCACCCAGATCGGCGTGGCGGCCGCCAGGATGCCGGCGTTGGACGAGGTCGTCATCTTCAGCCCGACATAGAACAGGCCGCCCGAAGCCAGGACTCCGGTAAAGGCCATGATCAGGCTACTCTTCGGGTCGCGGCGGATCTCGCGCCACCAGCCGGGGTTTGACTGACGACCCAGCAGGTTGAGAACCAGGGCGCCGAAGATGGTCCGGATGGCCATCAGGGTGAAGGTGCCGATCAGGCCCAGGGCGAATTTTCCGGCCGGGAAATTTCCGGCCCACAGGCTGATGACACCGATGAGTGAGAGGTAGGCCACAGGTGAGAGGATATCCTTTCTGGTCGCGCGACGGCGGGAGCAGGGTATAGGCGGGCCGGCC
>JAAXHF010000138.1 GCA_012271025.1 Deltaproteobacteria bacterium
TCGGAGTCCCAGGTGAAATTATCGTCACCTACCAACTCCACCGCAGCTTTCATGGTGGGCTCGTCGCCCCGAAAGCCCACGCACACATTGCTGCGAAAATACTCCGTCGGCGGCCGGGTGAGATATTCATGTTCGGCATTGCCGCTGAACTGCCAGTGTTGCTCCATGCGTTGCAGCCAATAGGGAGTCCAGCCACCGTCACCCTCAACGTGGATGACTTTGAGTTGGGGGAATTTTTCAAAGATGCCGAACCAGATCAGGCCGGCCATGGCCGCCATGGCCTCAAACGGATGGGATAAAATATGGCCGCTGGTATGCGTGTCCATGCGATCGCCAAACGAGGGCACCGAGGCCGAAGCCGAGTCATGAGTCGAGATGGGCTTGCCCAGCTTTTCGATGGTTGCCCACAGCGGATGATAGTCCTCATGCCACAGCGTCCGGCCGCCGACCGGGTTGGGCCGCATATAATAACTCACGCAGCCGTTTGCCGCGGCGCGTTCGGCCTCTTTGATCGCTTCCTCCGGTTCCTGCATGGGCAGGGCCGCGGCCCAGCGCAGCCGTTCGGGCGCTTCGGAGGTGTAGTCGGCGGCCCAGTTGTTGTAGGCCCGGCAGCAGGCCGCCAGCAGTTTGGTGTCGCGGAACTCGCGACCGAGCATCTGGCCGGTATAGGTCGGGTAGAGAATCTGGACGTCCACGCCTTGCTCGTCCATGTCCATGAGTCGGCTTTTGGCGCTAAAGCCGGTGTCTTTGGCCCGCTCAAAGCGGTCCATGGCCTTGTATGCGGCCTTGAGAAACGCCTTGGCCGCCATCGGGTATTTGCCCTTTTCACGGGTAAACGACTCGCCTTCGACCAGAAAGGTGCGGCGTCCCGACCCCGGTGCCTCGCCCATCCGGGGCGCTTCGGCCTTATACGCGTCCTCCATATGCCGTTCCCACAGCCAGTCCGGCTCCATCATATGAGAATCGGTATCGACAATTTTGAATCCGTCACGCATGGTCAGCTCCCTCCGCTTTGTGCTGCTTATTCATAGCCGCTCGGGCCGTTGTTTGGTATCACCTCTGTCGTCACGAGAGTAGGGGGCCGATCAGCCCTTGGGCAGCCCGAGGACTCGCTCGCCGATGATGTTGTGCTGAATCTCGTTGGTCCCGGCCGCAATGGTGCCACGCCGCGCCGCCAGCATGCGATGCGACCATTTGCCGCGGTCAATCGCCCCGCTGGCCTGATATTCAAACTGGCTATAGGGACCCAGCAGCTCCATGGCAAAGTCCTGCATGCGCAGGTTCAGGCCGCTCGT
>JAAXHF010000025.1 GCA_012271025.1 Deltaproteobacteria bacterium
ATCTCATAGCCGACCCGGCGGGCGTCTTGCAGCGCTCCGGCCCAGCCCGAGACCAGGGTCGGATTCACCGCAATCTTGTAATCGACATAGCTCTGTTCCGAGACAAAGCCGGCGTCTTTCAGCACGGCGTGATAGTACGGCGGGTTATAGCGCAGAATGCGTGGCGGGAGCGGTTCATAGGCATCGATCACAAACGGAAACTCCAACAGGCCCGACCCGGCCCGAGCGGCTCGCAGCCCCTGCGCTTCGAGCCAGGCACACGCCGCGTCCATCAGCAGACGGACCGCCTCGCGGGCGTCGGGCAGGGCTTCAAACAGACACAGATGGCCGAGCCGCTCCTGCCAGTGGGCGGTGTAGCGGACGTCAACGACGGCCAGCACCCGAGCCACGATGCGCGGCCCGTCACGGACCACAAACGGCCGCAGGCGGCGGTCGACGGCAAACGGACTGTGACCGCTCAGAATCGACAGCTGGAAGCGCACCGGGGCCGGCCAGCGGGCCGTTCGGTAGGCGTAGACCTGATCGTAGAACTCGATGAACTCGGTCAGCGCCGGTCTGGAGTCCGGCACCTCGACCCGCAGGGGCGGCATACCACCCTCCTCCTGTACTCTTCGTCGCTCGTCTCATTTATGCCCAAAACCTGACGGTCGTAAACCGGACCGAGGATAAACACACCCGACCGTGTTAGACGTATTGTCCGAAGGTTCCAGAAGACAAGGAGAGCGGCATGAAACACAACATCGCCAGGTTCGTTGCCGTACAGCTCGGCGTTTTCGCCCTTGGTGCCTACAGCCAGGCGGTCTGGGCGGCACACAGCGCGCAGGAAAAACCCGTCGGTCCGGCGACGGAACAGACCGTGCAGGCGAACAATGCCTTTGCCATGACGCTCTACCGGCGTCTGGCTCAAGAACACCAGAAGGGTAATCTGTTTTTTTCGCCCTACTCCCTGTTCAGTGCGCTGGGTATGACCCTGGAAGGAGCGCGCGAAGAAACGGCTCGACAAATGGGTGCAGTCTTGCGCTTCCCCGCAGCTCTCCGACACGCCGACAGCAACGAACAGCCCTGGGATACCGCCGTCATCCATACCGGCGTAGCCGATCTTCAGCGGCGGCTGACCGGCGGTCCGACAGATCCCGCCCAGGCACAAGACATGACGAACAGGCTTACCAGCCTGGAAGACGAACTCGACGCGCTCAACCAACAGCTGGAGCAGCGCTCAATCTACGGACAGTTTGGACAGACGGAGATAGACCGACGCGCCGTGTCCGTTGCGGCTGAAATCAACACCCTGCGCCAACAGCTGAACCAGTACGAACTCCGCGTTGCGAACGCCCTGTGGGGCGAACAGACGTTTCCCTTTCAATCACAGTTTGTGCAGGCCCTCCAACAGGCTTATGGAGCGGCCAGCTTTCCGGTTGATTTTCTCCAGGCGCCGGATGCCGCCCGTCTCCACATCAATGCCTGGATAGCGCGGCAGACGAACAACCGGATTCGGAACATGCTCCCGCCGGAAAGCCTGGATCGGACAAGCCGCCTGGTGCTGACAAACGCGATTTACTTCAAGGGCAGTTGGGCGAACCCGTTTCAGAAACAGTCCACCAAGACGGCAGACTTCACGCTTTTTGACGGACGCCGGACACCGGTAGCGTTGATGAGCGCCCAGCAGCAACGTTTTCGGTATGTGGAACTCATGCCTGACGGAAAAAAACGAGAGCCCATTCCTATTGACGAAGCCCCGGGCTGGACCCTGCCCCCCAATCCCGATGGCTTTCAAGCGCTGGAGATGCCGTACCGCGGCAACACGCTGTCAATGCTCATCATCCTGCCTCGCCGGCACGACGCCATACACGAGCTCGAACACCGCCTCACAGCCGAAGCCTTGCCTACCTGGCTGGTACGGCTCTCTCTTCAGGACGTGCACGTCTCTCTGCCCAGGTTCAAAATGGAAACCAGCTATAGTCTCACTAAGACGCTGTCAGCCCTCGGCATGCCGGCCGCCTTTCAAGCGGGCGGATTTACCGGGATGAGTGACGTACCGGAGGCGTCTCAGCTGGCTCTTTCACAGGTTGCCCACAAGGCATTCGTACACGTCGATGAGGAGGGGACCGAAGCCGCGGCAGCGAGCGCAATCACAGTCAGGACAACCTCGATGCGGATCCCGCCACCAACCCCAGTCTTTCGAGCCGACCGCCCCTTTGTCTTTCTGATTCGCGACAATCAGACCGGAACGCTGCTGTTCCTGGGGCGGGTCATGCAGCCACAGGACTCATGATGGGCTCATCCGGCTGACCGGCGAGTCCGTGGCAACGGCCGGAAAGGTGTACTCCCGCTCAAGCTGCCCGACAATGTCCTCGACTGCCCGTAGCACGCTCAGTCCGCCGCCCTCTGCCGTGCCCGGGGCAAACCGCGCCTGCTCGCACGCGGCCATGACCTCGGCGACACGCCGTACGCAGTCGGCCGCCACCCCGCGCGCCGCCACCGTCCCGGGCTCAATCCGGCCCGGCGGCAGGTCGAGCTTGGCCGCCAGGTAGTCTTGCAGGGTACGCGACAGCAGCGCATACAACGCGGCCGAGTCGGACTCGGCGAGCGCCTGCTCGGCCGCCCGCAGCCCGTGGCGGGCCTGCTTTCCAGCCCGTGCAAAACGCGCGTAGCGGATATCCCCGCTCAGACGCCGACGACGGCGGTCGTACCACACGGCCGCGCCCAACAGGCTCAGCGGCACGACGTGCCACAGCCAGAAAACCGGGCTGCGATACCACATCTGGCCGGGGCTGTGGAAACGGCCCGGCTCATCCTTGATATACACGATATCCTGGCCCAGCTGTTCTGTTCGAGCCGGCAGCCCACCCGCCAGCGTTTCGGCCGGCTCGTCCGGGGCGGGCTGTAACAGGAGACGAATCGGCTGGCTGCTGAGCGTTCGGTATTGGGCTGCCTCGGGATCGAAATAGCTGAAATGGACGGCGGGAATGGCGTCGAGCGTCTCGTCCTGAGGAATCAGGACCTGCTCAAAGACGGTGGTATCCGGGTCGGGCTGATCCATCTGGGGGCGATAGGTCCGAAAACCCTCGGCGTTGACCAGACTCGGCGGCTGGGCATTGGTCACCCGACCGGCGCCGCTCAGCAACATGCGCAGGCTGAGCGGATCACCAACCCGCAGCCGGGTCGGTTCGGCTGTCACGTCCAACTCGAACTGTCCGACCGCTCCGGAAAACGTGGCCGGGCGACCCGCTTCCGGCAGCGGTCGCACGCGCAGGCTGAGCGGCTCGGAGCGTAGCGTCCGGGGCCGGCGCTCCGCCCCAAACAGGGAATCGGAAAAAAACCGGTCAAACAGGTTGAGCGAGGTAGACGGAGTCCGGCGGATCACATTCAGCCGGAGCGAGGCCGGGCCCAGCTCAATTGTGCCCGAGCGCAGGGGCACGAGCGTCGTCCGAAAGCGCAGCACACGAACTACCCGGTCGCCCACAGTCCGCCGTTGTCTGACCGGTTCTTCAAACGCCTCAAGCGCCACCCCGTCTCCGGGCAGGAGCGGATACTGGGCATCGGCAACCCGCACACCGCCGACATACAGGCTCACCTCAAACGGCACGCGCTGGTGCAGAAAGACCTCATGTTCAGGGGTCGTGATCTCAAGCCACACGTCCTTCCCGGTCTGGCCGGGCCGAGCACGCGCCGCCCGGTCGGGCGAGGCCGGCCGGCCGCCACGAATCTCGACCTCGACCGTTTCCGTCTGATACTCCCGACCCTGGTGTTCGATCCGAAACGGCCCGAGCGTGAAACGGCCCGCCTGGCGCGCCCGCAACGTGTAGCGATGTCGCACCGAGGCGCTGTAGCGATTGTTGACGATCGACATCTGAGTCGAGGGACCAGCATAGCTGGCATCGAAGGCGTCCAGACCGCTCAGCGCGGGCGGCTCGACATCCTGCGTCCCCTGGACCTCAATCACCAGCGTCAGCGACTCTCCCGGCTCGGCCTGGTGGGGGCTGATATCCGCCCGGACCCGAATATTCGCCCAGGCTGGCGAGACCCCCAGGCCGAGCAGCAGGACGGCCAACCCCAGCCTGAGCGCCCGGCCGCCCATTACCAGTCCTCCACAGGCTCGGCCACAACGCCGCCCTGAGCCTGGCGGATGAATTCCCCGGCGCGCAACTCTTCGCTCTTGGCGGTGTCAATCAGCGCCGAGGCTTCTTCCTCCGACATGTCCGACTCGTCCCGCTGCTGCTCGCCGCCACGGCCCGGCTGCCGCTCAGGGGCGGATTCCTGAGAACGTTCGGGTCGGGCTGTGTGCCGATCCTGTTGGCGGTCCTGACCCGCGTCCCGGTCGGGCTGTTGCTCGGCCTGATTGCGCCCCTGCCGGTCGGGCGGCGGCTGGTCGGGCGGCGAATGCTGTTGCTGGTTCTGCATCCGCTCTTTGAGCTGTTCGATTTTTTTGGCCACCAGCTCGTAGTTGAACTTGGCGTCCCGGTCGCTGGGATTAAGGCCGAGCGCGCGACGATAGGCGGCTTGCGCTGCGGTGTAGGCCTCAAGTGCGGCCTGGGGCTGGGCGGCTTCTGCGGCGGCTCCGAGCTGATAGCGGGTATTGCCCAGATTATAGGCCGTCCGGGCGGTGCGGGGCTGGGCGTCGTCCTCGTCCGGCACCCGGGCAAGGGAGGACAGGGCCGCGTCATAGTTGCCGGCTTTGTAATGCGCCGCCCCCATATTGAAGTTGAGCAGAGGAGAGTCCGGGTCGTCGACCAAGACCTGGCCGTAGTGCGTCAGCGCTTCCTCGAACTGCCCGGCGTGAAACAGGCGGTTGCCCTCTGTGATCGTGTCGCGGACCGGGTCGAGCCAAGCGAGATTACTGAGCGCCAGACCCACACACGTCATCAGACGGAGCGTGTTTCTCAGACTGGAGGCTTTTGTTACGTGTCGGGTTGTGTACACCTCATTCTCCTGTGGCGAACCGGTCGCGCCGGGTCGTCTTCGGTCTGAGCACGGGCAGTACGGCTTCGAGTCCCAGCAGCAGCAGGGCGCCGAACAGCGGCCACTGAAAGCGCTGGTGGAAACGCCGCTCCACGCTGCTGGTCAGGGTCCGGCCTTCGAGACGAGCGATATAGCGGCGGTACACCTCGTCCAGACCCAGACTGTGGCCGGCGGCGTAAATATACGCCCCGCCGGTCGTAATGGCGATGTCCTGCAAGCCGCGGGCTTCGAGACGCGACTTCACAATCCGGCCCTGGCGATCCTTCACAAACGTGGACTGCCCATCCTGGCTGACCACGATCAGCTCGCCCTCCGGGGTGCCGATCCCGACCGGATAAATCCGAATCCCCCTGTCGCGCGCCTGCTGGGCGGCGGCCTCGACCTGGCCCTCGTGGTCTTCACCGTCTGTGACGATCAGCAACACCGCGTCGTCGCCGGAGCGACCCTCAAATGCCTCAATTCCAGTCCGAATCGCGGCTGCCAGCGAGGTTCCGCCCTTGGGAATGATGCCGACCTCGACGGCGCGCAGGTTTTCGGCAAACGCCCCGTAGTCCAGGGTCAGGGGGCACTGAATAAAGGCCGAGCCGGCAAACGGCACCAGACCCAGCCGGTCGCCACGCAGCTGCTGGGTCAGCTCCTCGATCGCCAGCTTGGCGCGTTCCAACCGGTTGGGCTTGATATCCTGGGCCAGCATGCTGCGCGAGGTGTCGAGCGCAATGACGATATCCACCCCGCGCCGCTCAAGCGTCTCCCAGCTCAAGCCCCACTGCGGGCCGGCCAGGGCGAGCAGCAACAGGCTCACGACCCCCAGTATCAGACCGGCCCGCCAGAGCTGACGACGATTATCCAGACGGGGCGACAGCGCCGGCACCAGGCTGGCCAGCAGGCGCGCCTGGGCAAAACGCAGCAGCGCACGGCGGCGCTGGATGACAGCCCACCACAGACCCGCGCCGAGCAGCGGCACGAGCGTCAGCAGCCAGAGAAAATGTGGGGCACGCCAGCTCATCAGGGCAGCTCCCGCAATAGGCTATGCCGCAGGCCGATTTCAAGGCCGAGCAGGGCCAGGGCCGGGACCAGCAGCCAGGGGTAGAGTTCGTCATAGTCGAGGTAGCGGGGCGCGTCGAACGCGGTGCGTTCGAGCTGATCGATCGTCTCGTAGATGTCTCTGAGGCTCCGGGTGTCGGTCGCTCGGAAATACCGGCCGCCGGTCGTATCGGCGATCCGGCTCAGGGTCTGCTCGTCGATATCGACCTGGACCGGGCGATAGACCAGGTTCCCAAAGGCGTCACGAGCCGGATACGGCGCCATGCCCTTTGTCCCGGCTCCGATGGTATAGACCTTGATACCGAGCGCCCGGGCAGCCTCGGCTGCGGTCAGGGGAGAGATTTTTCCGGCGTTGTTCTGGCCGTCGGTCAGCAGGATGACTACCGCGTTTTTGGCCGAATTCTGGGTCGAGTTCTGGGTCGAGTTCTTGGCAGATGCCTGTTCGAGGCGGCCGACTGCGGTGGCCAGGGCCGAGCCGACCGCGGTTCCGTCTTCGATCATGCCGATCCGAGCCCGCTCAAGATTACGCAACAGCCAGCCGTGATCCAGGGTCAGCGGACACTGGGTATACGGCCGGGCGCTGAACAAGACCAGGCCGATCCGGTCGCCCGGCCGCTCGGTCACAAAGTCTCTGACCACCGACTTGACCACATCGAGCCGGCTGGCGCGACGCCCGTCCAGGCGAAAATCCTCAGACCGCATGCTGCCCGAGATATCGACGCTCAGCACAATATCGATCCCAGCCCCGGTATACCGGCTCTCGGCCTTACCGAGCTGGGGTCGGGCCAGGGCCAGACTGAGCAGGACGAGGATCAGGCCGCGTACGACCGGCACGACCCAACGCCAGCGCTGGCGGCCGCCTGTCGGCAGGCCGCGCAGCAGGCTGAGGCTGGGGTAGCGCACAGCCGCTCCATAGCCCGCCCGCCAGCGCCAGACAAACAGGAGGGGGATGAGGGCCAGCAGGGCCAGGGCCCACGGATCATGAAGGCGCATCCGACACCTCGGGCGCGGCCGCCACAGGGCCATTGTGGGTGTGCTGGTCCTGGGGCGGCCGGGTTTCTTCGACAAAACGCCGAGCGGCCCGGTAGGCGGCTTCGCCCTCCTCCGGCCCCGGCCGGTGACGGGCAAATTTCACCAGGTCGGCTTGGGACAGAAACTCCGCCAGCCGCGCTTGCTGTACGGCGCTGAGCTGGTGGTCGCGGGCGGCGGCGGACAGGAATTCTTCGGTCGTCATCTCGGGCGCTCGGAGATTGAGGCCGTTTTCCAGATATTCCCGCACGATGGCGGACAGACTCACGTAATACGTCTCAAACTGTTGCTTTTCAATCAGTCCCCGGGCGTGCAGTCGACGTAGGGCTGCCAGGGCGACCTGGGAAGCGGGCGGAGCGGGCGGAGCCACGGCTGGAGCGGGACGCCTGAGGTAGAAAAACAGTCCACCGCCGAGCCCGGCCAGTACCAGCCCGGCGACCGCCACCAGCCCGTACGGCCGCCAATCGAAGGGCAGGACTTCCGGGGGCTTGATATCGCGCAGCTCCGGGTTCTGGCCGGCCTCGGCCAGCAGGCTGATGACCGTGATCGAGACATCGTTGCCGTCGATCCGCTCCCGCTCGCCGTGATGTCGATAGCGGATCGTCGGACCGGGCAGCAGGTGGTGGCCGGTCTCAAACGTCGTCAGCCGAAACCAGCGCCCCGTCACCACCTGGCCGTTTTCAGTCCGGGGCGGCAGCTCGCCAAAATCGAGGACCGTAAAATCGCCCACCTGCTCGCCCAGCAGCGGGATCTCGACCTCGATATCGGCCGCCGCCGTCACGCTGATGGTGTAGCGGATGGGATCGCCGATCGTCACCTCGGTCCGGTCGACGCTGACGCTGACGGACGGTGCCTCGGTCTGATCGGCCGCAGCCAGGCCGAACGCGGCTCCGCCCCACACGGCGAGCAGGCCGAACACGATAAAGAGGAAACGTGTCAACAGTCCAAGCAGAGAAGGACGACACGTTTCCTCTTTCCAGCCGGGCCACAGACCCCGACCTGTCCGGGTGCTCGGCTTCACCGGCTGCCCCTCTCCTCGCGCAGGCGAAAGAAGCGCAGCAGCGCCTCAACGTAGGGCCGGTCGGTGCGGACGGCAATCGTATCCATGTCCACCCCGTGCAACAGGCGGGCGCGCTGGCGGCGAGCTTCCTCGGCCTGGCGTGCGAACGCCTGCCGGACGCGCCGACTGCCCGTATCAACCAGCAGCCGCTCGCCGGTCTCGGCGTCCTCGAAGACCATCAGGCCGACATCGGGCAGCGTCCATTCGCGCGGATCGTCCAGCACCACCCCAATCACGTCGTGGCGCCGATTGGCGATCTTGAGTGCCAGGCCGGCCCCGGCGTCCAGAAAATCGGAAATCACGAACACGACCCCACGCCGCTTGCTGACCCGGTTGAGGTGTTCGAGCGCGGCGGCGATATTCGTTCCCGTGTGCCGGGCCTGAAAAGACAGGACCTCACGGATGACCCGCAGCACATGGCGGGTGCCTTTCTTGGGCGCCAGGCTCAGTTCGACCCGATCACTGAAAATCACCAGACCGACCTTGTCGTTATTGCTGATGGCCGAAAAGGCGAACAGGGCGGCCATCTCGGCCGCCATCTCGCTCTTGAGTTGAGAGACCGTGCCAAAACGGGTCGAGGCGCTGGCATCGACCAGGACCATCACCGTCAGCTCACGCTCCTCGACAAAGCGTTTGACGTGCGGGATTCCGGTCCGGGCGGTGACGTTCCAGTCAATCGCCCGGATATCGTCGCCCGGCAGATAGTGGCGGACCTCGGAGAACTCCATGCCCTGGCCCTTGAACGCGCTCTGGTACTGGCCGGCAAACAGATCGCTGACCAGATGGCTCGTCCGCACGTGGATCTTGCGGACGGTTGTCAGTTGTTCGGTGCGAAGAGGAAACGGATCCTCCTGTCCTGGATATACGGCTGGCACGTTTCCTCTTCTCAGCATGGCGGTCCTGCCTGGTCCCGGCTCGCGTTCCCGCACCGCCTAGGGCACTGGCACGCCATCCAGAATCCGCTCCACGATGCTGTCCGAGCTGATGTCTTCGGCCTCGGCCTCGTAGGTCACGATCACCCGGTGGCGCAACACATCCGGGGCGAGCGACTTCACGTCTTGGGGGGTCACATAGCCGCGCCCGCCCAGCAGGGCGTGGGCCTTGGCGGCCAGCGTCAGATACAGGGTCGCCCGCGGTGAGGCGCCATACTGAATGAACCGTTGCAGGTCGAGCTGGTAGGCCGCAGGTTCGCGGGTGGCAAAGATCAGGTCGAGAATATAGTCCTTGATTTTGTCATCGAGGTAGATGTGATCGACCAGGTGCCGCAACCGGACGATGTCGTCCGTGCTCAGCACGGTCCGGACGCCTGGAGGCTCGGCAGTCGAGGCCATCAGCTCCAGAATGCGGCGCTCTTCCTCTTTTGACGGATAGCTGACCCACACCTTGAGCATGAAGCGATCCACCTGAGCCTCGGGCAACGGGTAGGTGCCTTCCTGTTCAATCGGGTTCTGGGTCGCCAGGACCAGAAACGGCGCGGGCAGCGGGTAGGTTTCTTCGCCAATGGTCACCTGACGTTCCTGCATGGCTTCGAGCAGGGCACTCTGCACTTTTGCCGGCGCGCGGTTGATTTCGTCGGCCAGCACAATGTTGGCAAAAATCGGCCCTTTCTTAGTGGTAAAGCTGCCGTCGCGCGGACTGTACACCAGGGTGCCGATCAAATCGGCCGGCAACAGGTCAGGAGTGAATTGCAGGCGCTGGAAGCTGGCGCTCAGGGTCTGGGCCAGGGTCTTGACCGACAGGGTCTTGGCCAAACCCGGCACGCCTTCGAGCAGAACGTGGCCGTTGGCCAGCAGGCCGATCAGCAGCCGCTCGATCAGCGCCTGCTGGCCAACAATCACCCGACCGATTTCTTCCCGTAGCCGGGTGAGCGCGGGCGCCTGGGCCTGCACCTGCTCGCCAAGCGCGGTGATGCCAACGGCCGCCTGCTCCTGCTCGACAACACGATCCTCATCCATAGTGTGTAACGCTCCTCCGCTCGCCGACCGGCCTGCGCGGACGGGGCGGCGTGGCATTTGCCGCTACCGCCGTCCTCATCCCTCGCTCGCTTTATGCTTGACAATGCCCAGGGGGGTGTATACGAACAGGGCACGCTCAGGCTCTTCATCATGACCAGACAACCATATCTCAGCCAAATGTAGGGGATGTATGCACATTCTTCAATCTCCTTGGTTCCCTTTGCCAGGAGCTGGTTGTACTCACGTAGTCCGGCAACGTGGCTCATCCGGTGTGTTTCGTCCACGGCTCAGGCTGCACCCCTGGGTCGTGCTGGTCGCGCTGTGCGTGGCCGGAGTCCTGCCGGGCAGCGTCCCGCAGGCGCGGGCTGCGGCAAAGTCGGTCGTTGAGATTGCCCAGAATACGATGCCTGCGGTCGTCAATATTTCGACCACCCAAAAACCCGGGTCGCGCTCTCAGGGACGCCGTCAGTCTCCCCCGACGCCCGGTCCGTTTGGTCCGGGTGATCCGTTTGGCGAGTTTTTTCGGCGCTTCGGTCCGGAGCGTCCGCCCTCGGACAGGCGGCGTGGCGTGGGGTCTGGTTTTATCATCAGCCAGGACGGCTATATCGTCACCAACAATCACGTCATCGATGGGGCAGACACGATCACCGTCCGCATGTCTGACGAGGAAGAGTACCAGGCGACCAAGATCGGCTCAGACGAAAAGACAGATCTGGCGCTGATCAAGATCGAACCCGACCAGCCCCTGCCGAGCGTCCCCTTTGGGCAGTCGGCCGGCCTTGAGGTCGGCAACTGGGTGATCGCCATCGGCAATCCGTTCGGGCTGAGCCAGACCGTCACGCTCGGAATCGTGAGCGCCAAGGGACGGGTCATCGGCGCCGGCCCATACGACGATTTCATTCAAACCGACGCGTCCATCAATCCGGGCAATTCCGGGGGGCCGCTGCTCAACCTGCAAGGCGAGGTCGTCGGGGTCAACACGGCCATCTACAGCCGCATCGGCGGCAACATCGGCATTGGCTTCGCCATCCCGATTGATCTGGCCAAGTCGATTGTCCAGCAGCTGCGAGAAAAAGGCGCGGTCACCCGTGGCTGGCTGGGGGTGATGATTCAGGCTGTCACCCCGGAGTTGGCCAAGTCGTTTGACCTGGCCGAACCCAAGGGCGCCCTGGTAGCCGAGGTGACGCCCGACAGCCCGGCCCACAGAGCGGGTCTGGAGCGGGGGGACATCATCGTCGCCTTTAACCAGGCGGAGATCGGCGATTCGCGCGAACTGCCCGCTCTGGTTGCCCAGACGCCGGTCGGGACACAGGCAAAAGTCGGCGTCCTGCGCGGCGGCGAAAGCCAAACCTTGACGGTCACCCTGGGCGAACTCAAGGATGAGCAGGTTCAGCTCGCCGGCGGTGAAGCCGGCAGCCGCAACTGGGGCATGACCGTCGCCGACATCACGCCCGAGGTCCGCCGCCAGCTTCAACTCGACGCCGCTCAGACAGGCATCGTCGTATCCGAGGTCGAGCCGGGCAGCGCGGCCCAGCGGGCTGGGATTCAGCGCGGGGATGTCATCGAGGAGGTCAACCGCCAGGCCGTGGCATCGGTCAGCGAGTTCACAACCATCCTGTCTGAGATGAACGAGAAGGACAGTCTGCTGCTCCTGGTGCGCCGCAACGAATTTACCTCTTTCTTCGCCCTGCGCCAGGAAGACTGAGGCGCGGACCGGCCGCTTCGTGTGGCGACGGAAAGAAACGGCTTACAGAACTGCTCGCGCCTCAGTTTGCCGTGCCATGCATCTGTCGGAGGTTGACGCTGCGTCATTCAGCGTCGGCAAGAAAGATCGAGCGTTGAACCGGGCCGTGTATGGGGACTCCCCATGAGCAGCCGAGATATCCGCTGGGTCCAGAGAGCCAAGCATTTCGACAAGGCTTTTTCTCAACTGAAAGAGGCTGTCGAATTGGCGCGGCAGCGTCAGCTCTCGAAGCTGGAAGCGCAGGGATTGATACAGGGCTTCGAATATACACACGAATTGGCCTGGAATACGCTGAAGGACTTTCTTGAGGAACGCGGCGTCCAGAACCTCTATGGCTCAAGGGACACAACACGCGCCGCTTTCAGAACAGGCTTGATTGAAAACGGCGAAACATGGATGGCCATGATCCAAAGCCGCAACACGACCTCGCATACCTATAATGAGGACACTGCCAGCCAGATTGTGACGGCGATTCTTGACACCTACTTTGCGGAATTTCAGACCTTGCGCGCCACACTGGAGCGTCTGAAACAGGAGGAATCGGCATGAAGCATGGCTTGCCGGAACATGTCCTCCAAAAGATACGCGCCGTCTTCGCCCGCTACCCGCAAGTGGACAGAGCGATTTTGTACGGCTCACGCGCCAAAGGCAGCCATAAAAACGGCTCCGACATTGATCTGACCCTGTGTGGCGACGCCGACCTGACACTGAACACGCTCCACAGAATTGCCGATGACCTTGACGACCTCCTCCTGCCCTATACGCTCGACCTATCCATTTTCCATCACATCAGCGACCCCGATGTGATTGGACATATCCAGCGGGTTGGGGTGACGCTGTATGAGAAAGAGCCGCGCATGACGGACAGAGCGTCTTAGGGGCTCCGGATTCCCGGCGCGGATCAGCCCGCGCCACCCCGCGCGTGCCTGAGCATGCGCCTCATCGTCCGCATCCAGCACGGCGTAGAAAGCGGACGTGTCGATAAAGACCTCTTCACTCCCCGGGTGTTTCATAAGCGGCGACGAGATATTCGTCATGGCGGCGGGCTACATCGGTACGTCCAGAGTGGAAGCGGCCCGTAGCGGCAATCGCACGCTGCGCCCGGTCTCCGTACTCGCCCCGCTCGGCGTGATCGAGGATATGGTCTACCCCATTCCGCACTAACTCGGAGATCGAGACTCCCCGTTCCGCAGCCAATGCTCGCAGTCGGAGCACCTGTTGTTCTGTAAGCTGTACCTGAGTCCGAATCATAGATGAGTATGATGGCAGACCATCATGAGAACGACAACATGAGACATCAGAGGACTCTCAAGAGGTCGGCTCGCTCGGCGCTGCATCTCTTCGGGGTTTGTGTGCCCATGCCCGAAAGCGGATTCCTGACCTATGCTGCCGGAGGTCAGGTGAGCGAAGCGTAGCCTGACAGCTCCTCACCGCTACCGGTCACTGTTCACCCGTCCCGCGTCAGATTCAATGCCAGCAGTGCGCGCGGGGCGTCATCATCGGAAATATCCGCAGGCCAGCCGGAGGCTGCACCTCGCGGGAGGGGGCGGCTGAGGGCAAGCCTTCAAGGCACGAGCGGGACGATCACAAAGTTCTGCTGAGTCTGCTGCCACTCCAGCCGGACCGCCTCACCCCGACTCGGAAAATCCGTCACGACACATTCGCCTCGCGCGCCCTGCACGAACTCCTCGCCCAGGGTGGCGACGGTGAACGTCGCTCGGGCAAACTCCACCCCGGCGGCGCGCGCCACGACACTATGGGCGCCCTCCCCGAGCAGGTTCCAGTTGAATAGCACACCGAAGCCATTCGTGGTGTCGCCGCACGTCATCGCTGTGTCCGCCCGCTCAGTGGCAACGGTGACAGCGGCGGCGGGCTTAGCCGGCCAGCGACAGGCCGGTGACGGCCAGCAAAATACGGCGCGGGCAGACGTGCGGTTCGATGAGCCTATGAGGGCTGAGCTTCGACACGGCCGCCAGGAGAGCCCATTTTTTCTCTTCCGTCCAATCTGGCACGCTTGCGGTCATGAATCGGACTTGGGTGCAGGGGCCTTGGTCAACTGCTGGATTCGGCCTCCAGAATGGCGTTCAACTGTTCCTGAGCCAAGCGCTTGACCGCAAAGTCCTGATCCTGGGCCAAGAGATGCAGAATTCTCTTTCTGCCCTCTCCATCGAGCTGAGCGGCTCGAAAAGCGACTTCTCGCCTGACTTCCGGTGTCCGGTCCAGCATCAGGATACTGAGAATCTTCTCGCCTTCTGCTCCCCCGACCTGACTGGCATACAGGGCCAGCTCCTTTCTCACCTCAAGCGCGGGGTCCATAATCAAGGTGCTGATCACCGCATCGCTTTTTTTGTTCAGCTGGTAGGGACTGACAACAACTGCCTTTCTCACCTCAGGCTCGGCGTCTTTCATCAAAATGTGAAACGCTTTTTCTGCCTCTTCTTCCCCCAGCTTGCTGACATGCAGCGCCACCTCTTTGCGGACCTCCGGCTCCGGGTCACGAATCAACGTGTGCAGGACCACGCTTGCCGTCTGGCCGCCTAATTGACAGACGCGCGTGACAACATCCCGGCGGATATGCGGGTCGGGGTCGTGCGCCATCCGGGTAAAAACACGTTCAGACACCGTTCCTCCGAGTTGGAAGGCGGCGAACAGCGCCATCTGCTTCACCGAGACATCGCTGTCTTCAGCCAAGCTCAGGAGAAGGGCTTGGGCGGAGTCCGGCCCCAGCAGATGGGCGTTGACCGCGACCTCTCTTCGAATAGCGGCCTCTTCTTGCCCGGCCAGCAGGCTCAATATCCGTGAGCCCCCTTCTCCTACATGCCCGGCATGCTTTGCCACCAACTTTCTGATCGATGCATCCTGGTGTGGCTGGGCGAGAACCCGCAGGACCTGCTCCCCCTCGCTGCCGCCTAATTCAACGGCCCTGAGCACCACGGCCTCTTGCACCCCACGGTGGTCGTCTTCGGCCAGCAAGGTCAGGTATTTTTCTCCAACCGCACCACCCAAGAGGCTCGCATGGTGGGCCAGTGCAATTTTCACTTCGGGTCGAGAGTCGTCCACCACAATGGCAAAGACCCGGTCGGCCGCCTCGGCTCCCATTTTGTAGGCGGTCTCAGAGGTGTTGGTCACGACATCCACCGAGGGATCGGTGGCCGCTTGCTCCAGCTTCTGTATTTGCAACTCCATCCATTGCACAGCGTTGACCCGCATCTGCATCTGCGCCCAGAGTTGAACGGGCACGGCCAGGCAAAACGAGAGGGCACAAGCTCCAGCGAACATCATCTTCATCATGGTCTCCTCAGACTTCTGGTATGTCGGATCGAGTTTCGCGTCTGGGATACATATATGCTGTTGGCATAGATCGTAAGGGGGGACTCCGTTTGCCCCGGACACAGCCTGGTGTGTTCCCGGCTCGTCAGACCGGACGGAACCGACTGGCTCTTCAGAATCGTCAAGTGTGCCAGCGGTCCGTTCTGCCACGACCAAGCGGGGTTGGGAGGACATACCGCACGGCATACTACCCTCTGGCGCCGAGCGCTCTTTGAGTTCCGAGGCGCGCTACTTGGCGATGAACTCGCTCGGGGTCACGACGACATCCTATTGACGAAAACCCAGTCGCGCAGTTGGGCTTTTTGCATTCTCGATCCGCAATCAACAAGGGGCGACCGGCCAGTCGCCCCTACCCGCGTTTTCTTCCCCTCCCAGGAGGGGATAGCCACCCCACCCCCCTATGGAGGACAAACATTTCCCCCAGTGACCCGGCTGCATCAGGTCGCTCCTCTGCGCCTTTTTGCAGAGCACGAGCTTGCAATCTTTAGTGGAGCGTATCAGCCTGTTCCGCCTCGTTTCTGGCGGTAATGGCTTCCGGGGGCGGCTCAAGCGGCAGGACCACCGTCATCTCGGTGAACACGCCCTCCTCGCTATCCACATGAATCGACCCCCCGTGGCGGGTGAGGATGTCGGTGGTCAGCGACAGGCCGAGGCCGGTTCCCTCGCCCGTCTTCTTGGTGGTCATGAAGGGCTCGAAAATCCGCTCCCGTATCTCCTCCGGGATGCCGGGGCCGTTATCGTGGACACAGAACTCGGCCCGGTCTCCGAGGCGGCGGCTGCTCACGCGCAGCTGCGGGTCATAAGCGTCGTCCGACTGTTGACGCTTTTCCTCAAGCGCCTGGCAGGCGTTCGTGACCAGGTTGAGAAACACCCGCCCGATGTCCTGCGGCACGACCTCCAGCGGCCCCATCTCCGGGTCAAGCTCCTCGCTCATCGTCACGTTGAAGTTCGAGTTGTGGGCGCGCATGGCGTGATAGGCGAGGTCCATGTACTGCTTCAGCAGAGCGTTCACGTCGGTCTCCCGCCACTCGCCCGGCGTCGAGCGGGAATGCTCCAGCATGCTGCGTACGATGCCGTCGGCGCGCTGACCGTGTTCCTTCACCTTCTGGAGGTTGAGCCTGAGATCGGACAGGATGGCGTTGATTTCTTCAACAGTCTCAGCCTGCCCGTCCTGCCCAGCCTGCCCGTCCTGGCCATTTTGGCCATTCTGGCCTTCCTCCATGATTTCCTCGATCTCGTCAATCAGTTCGACCGACACATCCGAGAAGTTGTTGATGAAGTTGAGCGGGTTCTTGATTTCGTGAGCCACCCCGGCCGTGAGCTGGCCGAGCGAGGCGAGCTTTTGCTCGGCCACGACCTGTTCCTGCGCCTGTTTGAGATTCTCCAGGGTCTGCTCAAGCGTCTGGTTCTTGGCGTCCAGCTCTTCGGCCAGCTTCTCGACCAGGTTCAGCCGCTGCACTTCCAGCGCATAGCGCCGGAACACTTCCAGGGCTTTGGCCATATCGGTTACCTCGTCATTGCCCCCCACCTTGACCGGCACCTCCAGGTCACCGACGGCCATGGAGCGCATCGCGGTCGCCAGTCCGACCAGGCGACGGACAAGATGGCGCCCGACGAACAGCCAGCCGATGAGGAGCGCGCCGACGGTGCTCAGGATGTTGAGCAGCACGAGCAGGACAATGCCGGTCTGGGCGGCAGACCGCGAGGAGTTGCTGGCTCTGACAGCCTCGCTGTTGATCTCGGCCACCAGCTTGTTGACTTCGGCCAGCAGCAGTTCGGAAGCTGCCTGTCCTCGGGTCAGCGCTTCCTGCTCCTGTTCCAACCGGCGCAGGGCTTCCAGGCGCAGCGGAATGATACCGCCCTCGTCCGATTCCCCCATTTGGGCCAGGCGCTCCAGATCCCCGCCAAACAGGCGGTCGTGGGCACGAACCGGCAAGGCTGCATAGGCGCGCTGGAAGTTCTGTACGGCGCTGTGGAAGCGTTCCTGCAAGGGCAACAGGAGTCCGCGGTCTGACAGACCGAGCGCCTCTTCCAGCAGCAGCACGGCGAGGGTGGCCTGGTGGTTGATCACGACCAGATTCCGATAGTAGGCGAGTTCGTCTTCAGACGCCCGCTCGGCGAGCGGACTCGGCCGGTCCGGCAGGTTGCGCAACCCCTCGACCAGGTAAAAGGCCTGGTCATCGATGGCGGTGGCAAGGTGCCGTTCGATGCGCCGGTTCGTCTCGGCCAGTTCCTCCTGGAGGCCCCCCAGGGTCTCGGCGATGACGAGGCGCCGAGCGGCCGATTGCTGGATCAACTCCAGGTGGATGCTGAGTTCGCCCAGGTGGACTTCGATCAGCCGGGTCTGCACACCGAAGGCGGAACGGGATTCCAGCTCTTGGATGAGCCCGCTGAGGGCGGCCCGCTCCCTGGCTATGGCTCTCGTCACCGCCTCGTGCTGCTGGGGCGAGTCAGCCGAGATGAGCCGTAGCGCCCCGGTGACCACGACGGCGCTTTGGCGAGCCGCGTCGACTGCGCTGCTCAGGTTCGGGATGCTGTAATCCGAAAGCCGGACCTCGTAGTGGAGAATCTGGCGAAACGAGAAATAGGCCACCAGGCTGGCGCTCAGGGTGAGGAGGACACCGACCAGCAGGCCGATATACAGCTTGGGCCCGATCCCGAAGCGCATGCCGACATCCGCAGTGAGGAGCTGCACATAGTTGGACCTGTCGACGAGAGGGCGCTGTGACCCACTCCCGGCCCGACCTGCCTGTTCCGGTTTCGCTTCACTTGCGGGCGCCGCAGTCTGGGGCGCGGACACGGTTTCGGCAGAGGACAGCGAGCGCTCTTGTTGCTGCTCGTCGTGCTCACGCTTCCCTTTGGCATTGGAATCGGTGACAGGCTGACTCATGGCCGCGTCATTCTTCGCACGGGGCGCACCCGGCCCCGCTGGTCAATGATCGTCAGATACACACGGTCGGACCCCTGATTGTCGGCCGGACCGTAGCGCAGCAGGAAGCCGCCCAGGTCTATGCTCTCAGCCTCCAGCAGCGCATTCAGAAAACCTTGGCGGGTCGGATTCGGACCGGCCAGTCGCACCCCTTCCACGACCAGGCGGCCGGCCAGATAGCCTTCCAGCGACACAAAACCCGGCTCGCTGTCAGGGTCCATGGCGGCCAGGGCCTGCTGATATTGGGCGACCACGGGAAGGCTGGCTTCGGTGGGAAAGGGGACGACTTGGGTTACATACACTCCCGCGCCGTCCGGACCGAGTTCCCGCGCCAGGGCCGCACCGCCGACAAAGGAGATAGTGATAAAATATGGGTTGAAGTCGAGGCGTCGCGCCCAGCGGATCAGGGCGGCTGCGGGCTTATAGGCGCCGATGATGACAATCGCCTCAGGCCGGGGGCGGCGCAGGTCGAGCAGGGCGACTTTGACCGCCTCGGTATTGCGCGGATAGTCCGCTTCGACGACCAGGGGCAGGTTGTAGCGAGCGACGGCGCGCCGGACGCCCGTCAGCCCGGCGCGGCCGTAGGAATCGTTCTGGTACAGGATGCCGACCCGTTGCACGCCCAGGTCGGTGGTCAAACGGGTCAGGATCTCCTCGGTTTCCTGGTAGTACGAGGCGCGCATGTTGACCACGTTGGAGCGCCGCTGCGCGTCGCGCAGGAACTCGGCCCCGGTGAAGGGGGCGATATAGGGCACTCCCGCCTCAGTAGCGATAGGCTGGGCGGCCCTGGAGGTGGGGGTGCCGACGGCACCGACCAGGGCGAAGACACCGCGCTGGTCAATGAGCTGGCGCGTGTTGGCGATGGCCGCCTCGGGCTCATACGCGTCGTCCAGGGACTCAAGCACCAGACGCCGGCCGTGCACCCCTCCCTCCCGGTTGATTTCCTCGAAGGCTGCCAGCAGGCCCAGACGCATGCCCTGGCCCAGTTCGCTGGCCGGCCCGCTCAGCGAGGCCGACTGGCCAAAGACCAGCTCGCCGGTCGTCTGGGCCGGACTGTCCATCGGCACCAGCCCCAGCAGAGCGGCAAAGAGGAAACATGCCAAGCTTTTCAGGCGCGTAATGAACCTGACCCGGAATCTGCTCTTGCCAGACGTGCGAGGAGGGCGACCCACCCCGCCGCTCACGCGGCACAAAGAGGAAACGTGTCTCCAACAGGACAAACAGATGTTGACACGTTTCCTCTTTCCCTCC
>JAAXHF010000359.1 GCA_012271025.1 Deltaproteobacteria bacterium
AACCCCGTCAGGTCCGGAAGGAAGCAGCGGTACCGATTTCATCCCTGTGCCGCAGGGCAGCCTAGCTATCACCACTGACGGCAGAAGAACAGCTCTCCGCAGCGTTGCCAGCCATGAGTTATCTTGTTCTCGCCCGCAAGTGGCGTCCCCAGACCTTCGATCAGGTGGTCGGCCAGGAGCATGTGACCCGGACCCTGCAGAACGCGATTCAGAGCGGTCGGATCGCCCACGCGTTTTTGTTCACCGGCCCGCGCGGCGTCGGCAAGACGACCATCGCCCGGCTGCTGGCCAAGGCGCTGAACTGCGAGGGCGGTCCAACGCCCCAGCCCTGCAACAGCTGTAGCAACTGCACCGAGATCAGCGCCGGCAGCTCAATCGACGTGATGGAAATTGACGGCGCCTCGCATACCGGGGTCGATCACGTCCGCGACATTACCGAGGGGGTGCAGTACCGCCCGGCCAAGAGCCGCTTTCGGGTGGTCATTATCGACGAAGTCCACATGCTGTCGAATCAGGCCTTTAACGCCCTGCTGAAAACCCTGGAGGAGCCGCCGGACCACGTCAAGTTCATCTTTGCCACCACCGAGGTCCAGAAAATTCTGGCCACGATTGTGTCGCGCTGCCAGCGCTACGATTTCAGACGGATTTCGCTGCGGGACCTGCTCGGCCAGCTGAGCGCCCTGGCCGAGCACGAAGGCTTTGCGTGTGACGAGGTCGGCCTGTCCCTGATCGCGCGTGAGGCGGACGGCAGTCTGCGGGATGCCGAGTCGCTGCTCGAACAGGTCGTGACCTGGGGTGACGGTCAGGTCAACGCCCAGACCGTCCGTCAGGCGCTCGGGGTGGCCGACCGCCAGGTCCTGTTTCAGATTATCGAGGCCATCCTGGCCAACGACCCGGCTGCGGTGCTGCGCATCGCCGGCGATCTGTACGAGTACGGCTACGATCCACGTCGGCTGTGCCGCGATCTGCTGGAGCACTTTCATCATCTGGTCATCATCAAGGTGTGCGCCGACCCGGCCGTACTGAGCGACCTGCCCGACCATGAAGTCGCCGCAGTCCAGGACCAGGCCGCCACACGCTCGCTCGAAGACATCCAGCGTCTGTTCAGTCTGCTGTTGCGGGCCGAGGAAGAGATCAACCAGACCGCCTATCCCCAGCTGGCGGTCGAAATGAGCCTGGTCAAGCTGGCCAGCCAGCCGCCGGTCATGCCGATTGACGAGGCCCTGGCCCAGCTTCGGGCGCTGCGCGAGCAACTCACGACCTCCAGCCCGGACCCGATTCGCGCGCAGGAGCCAGCTCCGGCTAGCGGACAAGAGTCCGGCCCGGCTTCCACTCCAGCACCTAAGCCACACCCGCCCGCGCCAACGCCGCCGGTCTCACCCGCCCCCAGCCCGAGGCCCGACACGCCCCCCCCGGCCAAAGCGCCCCACTTGCAGCCGGTTCCTGACTCTCCGCCCAGCCCCGGCAACGGGGACCCTTGGGAGCGCCTGTTGGCCGCGGTCCAAAAGGACAAGCTGTCGCTGTTTTTTGCCCTTAAGTCGGGTCAGCTGCACGACCTCAGCCAGACCGTGCTGACCATTGGGGTGCGCAAAGAGCCGTATTTCAAAGAACTCAGCCGCCAAGAGAACCGCACGATTCTGGAAGAGGCTGCGGGCCGGGTCTTTGGTCGGCCGCTGAGGATTGAGATAAGCAAGGGCGAGCCGCCACAGGCCACCACACAGGCTGAGCCAAACGGCACGGCCGCTCCGGCGTCCCCAAACGGGTCGCCGCCGGTTGCGGCCAGCCCGGCCGACGGACCGGCCGAGACACGCCCCAACAGTCCAGCGGCTACGGACGAAGACCCGCTGGTCCGGACCGTGCTCGACGTGCTCGGCGGAGAAGTCCAGAAGACCCGCATCCGGGGCGGCAGCGGTCGGCAGGGCGGGCAATGATACACCCCTGAGCAGAAAACCCCAGCGTCCACGGTGAAGGCACACACAGGAGTCGGTATGGCAGATTTTAATATTGGCGACATCATGAAACAGGCCCAGCAGCTCCAGAGCCGGCTCAGCCAGGTCCAGGAAGAGGCCGCCCGCAAGACCGTCACCGTCACCGCCGGCGGCAGCATGGTCAGCGCCGAGGTCAACGGCGGGCTGGAGCTGGTATCGCTGACCATCGATCCGGTGCTGCTGGACGGCGACGAGGTAGACAGGGAGATGATTCAAGACCTCGTCCTTGCGGCCGTCAATCAGGGCATCAACCAGGCCAAAAAGATGATGGCCGATGAGGTCGGCAAGCTGACCGGCGGACTCAAAATTCCCGGCCTGACGCCATGAACCTCACCCCGTCTCTGGCGCGTCTGGTCGAGCAGTTCGGCAGGCTGCCCGGCATCGGCGAAAAAACGGCCACCCGCCTGGCCATGTTCATTCTGAACGCCGACCGTGAGTATGCCGAAGCGCTGGCCGAGGCGGTCTGGGCGGTCAAGGCCGAAACAACCCTGTGTCAAGAGTGCTTTGGTCTGGCCGAGGGCGAGCGCTGCGCCATCTGTCTCGATCCCAAGCGCAACGACGAGGCCATCTGTGTGGTTGAAGAACCGGCCGACCTGATAGCGCTGGAAAAGGTCCACGAGTATCGGGGCAGATATCACGTCCTGCACGGGGTCTTGTCGCCCCTCGACGGCATCGGTCCCGAAGAACTCAAGATCGCCCCGCTGCTGGAACGGCTGCGACGCGGCGCAGCCCAGGAGGTCATCATCGCCACCAATCCGACCACCGAGGGCGAAGCCACCGCGCTGTATCTGGCCAAAGTCATCAAGCCGCTCGGTCCGCGGGTCAGCCGCATCGCCCGTGGCATTCCCATGGGCGGCGATGTGGAATACACCGACGTGGTGACCCTGGGCCGGGCCCTCGAAGGACGGCGGGAGATGTAGCCGCCCGGCTCGGCTGGACAACGCGCCATACTTTACACCCGCCCGGCCCTTTGCTACAAAAATCTGCCCGGACTGCTGCACTCACGCATATGATCCTCGGTAGCTCAACCGGCAGAGCAATCGGCTGTTAACCGATGGGTTGTAGGTTCGAATCCTACCCGAGGAGCCATCTTTTCGACCGCCAACTCAGGCGACCCGCTAAGACGCGTCGTTCTCTAACAACGCCGCGCCCTCAAGCCGTGCCGCCTTCTGATCGAAGGTGTACAGCGGCAGGGCTCCGGCTCGTTCGGCGGCGGTCACGATCATCATGTCGGAGAACCCGGCACCTCCGATACGGTAGCGAAATGCCGCACGAGCGACATCGTCGGCCGCCTCAATGACGAGCCCCTCGGTCGCCACCAGTTCTTCCAGTATCGTCGCAATCCGGTCACGGGAAAAGCCATAGGCCCGCTCCAGTACCCAGACGAGTTCAACCGCAACCTCACGACAGACGTAGCCGGGACGGTCGGTCGTCAGTGATTCCAGCAACGCCCGGGCGGCCTCTGCCTGTTCGGCGTCGTCGCGGACCAGATAGCGAACCAGCACGTTGGTATCGAGGGCGATCATCTCTTGCGCGCCCCGTCGGCAACGGCCCGCTCCATTTCCTCCAGCGTGACGGCGGGGCCGTCATGCCGGAGCGCCCCGAACAGCCGACCGATGGGACGCACGGGCAGGATGCGCACCTCACCGTCGGCAATGACGTAGCGCACTCGATCTCCAGCCTGAAGGCCCAGCGTTTCCCGCACGGGTTTGGGCAGGGTCGTTTGCCCTTTTTTCGTTATGGTAGATTCGATCATGGCATCGTCTCCGTTTGCCTTTTAAGATAAAGAGATGCCTTACTCAAAGCAATAAAGAAAGGAATTTGAAGGGGAGCCTGACCTTCATGACACACGCCACGCACCTCATGCTATGGACCGGGCGATTGCGGCCGAGCCGTGTGTCCATGGCCTCGCTGATTCGCCAGGCGGTCAGCGCATTTCGGATGCGGGAGGAGGGGTGGCCCGGAGGGCCGGGGTGGGTTGCCGCCGGATAACGCAAGACGCATAACACGTTCCCGGCGGGAGAGGAGAAGGCCCGGATGGGGGGCGAACAGTTCGCCCCTCCTACCGGCCATCAGTCATGGTCATGATCGTGGTCATGATCGTGGTCGTGGTCATCGTCATCGTCCTCATCAGTGATCTCGGTGACGATAAACCCCTGGGCTTCGGTCGACCACTCCAGCTCAAGCGTTTGCGTCCGCCCCATGGCGCTCGGGTCATTGGGGTCGGAGAACTGGACGCCGTGCAGGGCGATGGCGTCGCCATGCATGTCCGCAGTGGCACTCGACAGCATGGCCTCGGCATATTCAAGCCCGCCGAACTTGAGCACCATGATCTCCCGACTGATGGCAAAATGCGCCCCGCCCATGGCACTGGTTCCGCGCAGGGTCAGCCGGTGCGCGCCCGGGTCAAGCACGCCGTAGTTCATGACGAGACCGAAGCCGCTGTCCTCCGCATCCATCTCGTCGGGGAAGTTGGCGGCCACGTCACCACGGGGCGAGCCGACCGCAGGAGACCCGATTGGTTTTCCATCAACGAGCACCTCAAGGGTCAGGGGGTCGTCGTCCATCATGTCCATGTCGGACTCCATGTCGGACGACTCAAAGGCCCAGCCCCGGATCAGGCCGATACCGGCCACCGGGCCGGCCGTCGGTTGCTCAAGTGCGGCGCGGAAGGCGCGTTCCTCGACCAGCTCGAAGGTCAGCCTCGCCATGGGCTGGTCTGAAAACGGCGCGACACCCTGGGCGCTCATGATGCTGCCCGCCGGCATGCTGTCGGCATCGCCGGGGGAAAACATCATGCCGTCCTCAGTCCCGGCATCGTAGGGGAACAGCTCCACGGTGTGCGAGGCCAGCCAGTGGCCATGGTCATCATGGTCATCCCACAAGGACAGGCCGGAGACGCCGACGAACCAGTCCGGGCTGGGCGCGATCTTGCTGACCAGCGTGACCAGGGGAAAGGCATCGGTGACGGAGAAGTAAAAGGTCATGCTGACGGTCCCATTGCCGTCCGCCGGGGGCGTCTGGACAACGGTCAGCGCGTCGCCCATGCCGATCTGGGCTGCGATTTCCTCCTGCAACATGTCCGACATGCCCATTTCCGCGACCTGTTCGAGCCCAGGAGTGGCCATTTCCCCAGCCATCCACAGGCTGGCGTCGGCGTTGTGCACCGCACCGACGATGGCGGAGAAATGCGGATTGCTTGGATAGCCGGTGGGGTGGTTCTCGGCCGTCCAGGTGCCCTCAAATACCGCCCGGTAGGTCGCTGAGGAGAGCGGTTGGCCCCAGCCCGGGCTCGGGGCGCTGAGGAGCAGGGCGATGAGGCCCAGCCCGAGCCCGATGCCCCGGATACGGGCGCTGAGAAAGACAGGTGTTGCCATACGGTGTTCCTCCTTACAGGGTGTGTTTTGTATTTTTCCTACTACAGTAGGGTATACAATGTTGCAATGGTATTGCATTTTATCGCTGTCAATGCTTTGGGCTGACGAAGAGTGGGGCGGTTGACCATATGAGTCCGTTCTTGGCAGAGTGACCGGCGCAATGGCGGACAAGAACCGGACCCCCGAACAGCAGGCGCGCGACACCATCGACACGATGTTGGAACAGGCCGGCTGGCAGGTCCAATCAAAAATCGACTTCAGCGCCGGCCTCGGCATCGCCGTCCGTGAATATCAAACAGATACCGGCCCGGCCGACTACGTGCTCTTCATCGACAGGAAACCCGTCGGCGTGGTCGAGGCCAAGAAAGAGTAAACGTGTCCTCCAATCACATGAATTAATGTTGACACGTTTACTCTTTCCGGAACACTGGGGACAAAAGCTCACAACGGTCGAGGAGCAATCCGGGCATTACGCGGCCGCAAGACTCAAGTGGGTGAGCGAGAGCACCCCCCTGCCCTTCGTGTACGAAAGCACTGGGGTGGTCACCCGTTTCACCGACGGACGCGACCCGAGGCCGCGTTCTCGGGAGGTATTCAATTTCCCTCGGCCGGAGACGATGCACGACTGGCATACCCGGTCGGCTACGCTCCGCACCCGGCTCCAGGCGCTGCCGGTTTTAGACCCCGGCGGACTGAGAGCGTGTCAGATCAACGCCATCGAGAAGCTCGAAGCCTCCTTCAAAGACGACCGCCCGCGCGCCCTCATTCAGATGGCGACCGGCTCGGGCAAGACCTACACCGCCATCACCTCGATCTACCGGCTGCTCAAGCACGCGGACGCCAAGCGCATCCTCTTTCTGGTGGATACCAGGAACCTGGGCGAACAGGCCGAGCAGGAATTCATGGCCTATGTGCCCAGCGACGACAACCGCAAGTTCACCGAGCTGTACAACGTCCAGCGTCTCACCTCATCCTTTGTCGCCAAGGATAGTCAGGTCTGCATCAGCACCATCCAGCGCATGTACTCGCTGCTGAAGGACCAGGAGCTGGACGAAGCTGCGGAGCAGACCAACCCGGCGGAGCTGGTGCAGCCCAGACAAGCCATGCCGGTCGTCTATAACGCCAGGATTCCACCCGAGTTCTTTGACTTCATCATCATCGACGAATGCTACAAAGAGGAAACGTGTCAACATTATTCATGCGACTGGACGACACGTTTCCTCTTTCGCTCGATTTACAACCTGTGGCGCCAAGTCCTGGAGTACTTCGACGCCTATCTCATCGGCCTGACGGCCACACCCGACAACCGCACCTATGGCTTCTTCAAAACGAATGTCGTCAGTGAGTACGACCATGAGCAGGCCGTCGCCGACGGTGTCAATGTCGGCAACGAAGTCTACGTCATTGACACGGAAAGGACCAAGCGTGGCGGCCAACTCAAGGCCCTCCAGCAGGTCGAGAAGCGCGAGCGCCTGACGCGCCGCAAGCGCTGGGAGACTCAGGACGAGGATCGCGCCTATACCGCCCAAGAGCTTGACCATGCCGTCGTCAACCCTGACCAGATTCGCACCGTCGTCCGCACCTTCCGCGACAAGCTGCCGGAGATATTTCCTGGCCGCGACGAAGTTCCCAAGACGCTTATCTTCGCTAAGACCGACAGCCACGCCGACGACATCATCCAGACCGTGCGCGAGGAATTCGCCCACGGCAACGCATTCTGCAAGAAGGTCACCTACAAAACCGACGAAGACCCGAAATCCGTCCTGGCCCAGTTTCGCAACGACTACTACCCGCGCATCGCCGTGACCGTGGACATGATCGCCACCGGCACCGACGTGAAGCCGCTCGAATGCCTGCTGTTCATGCGCGATGTGAGGAGCCGCAACTACTTTGAGCAGATGAAGGGACGCGGCACCCGCACCCTCGACCATGACGATCTCAAGAAAGTCTCGCCCTCGGCGGTCAGCGGCAAGACCCACTATGTGATCGTAGACGCCGTCGGCGTCACACAGTCAATCAAGACCGCCAGCCAGCCGCTCATCACCACACCCTCGGTGCCGCTCAGGGACCTCGCCATGGGCGTGATGATGGGCGCGCACGACGAAGACACGGTCAGCTCCCTGGCCGGCCGCCTCGCCCGGCTCAACCAACAGCTTGACCCCACAGAGCAGGAACGTATCCGGGAAAAGGCGGGCGGCGTCACACTCACCGACATCGTCGGCAAGCTGCTGCACGCCATCGACCCGGACCGGGTCGAAGCCAAGGCCCGCGAGACCGAGTCTCTGCCCGAAAGTGCTGAGCCGTCACCGGCCGCCCGCGAAAAGGCCCAGGAACAGCTGGTCCGTGACGCCGTCGGCGTGTTCAACGGCGAGTTGATCGAACTGTTCGACTCGATTCGCCGCAACAAGGAACAGACCATCGACCATGACAGTCTGGACAGGGTGCTGCGCGCCGAATGGGAGGGCGACGCACACGAGAACGCAAAAGCCCTGGCACGGGACTTCCAGCACTATCTGGAGGCCAATCGCGACGAACTCGAAGCCCTGACCATCTTCTACGCCCAGCCGCACCGTCGCCGCGAGTTGACCTACGCCATGATCCGCGAGGTGTTCGACAGACTGAAAAACGACCGGCCCCGCCTGTCCCCCGTGCGCGTTTGGCAGGCGTATGCCCTGCTCGACGAATACAAGGGGCAGCAGCCCGCCACTGAACTGACCGCGCTGGTGGCCTTGATCCGCGAGCACATCATCACCTCGTTCCATCTGGACCGCGACGACCTGGACATGGCGCCGTTCGATGGCAAGGGCGGTCTGGGACAGATGTACAAACTCTTCGGCGACCAAATGGACGAGGTGATTGATGAGTTGAACGAGGTCTTGGCGGCATGAAGGAAGAAGGGAGAAGGAAAAAGGCGGAAGGCGCGAATCTTCGGACTCGGACGAAGGAGTTTGCGCCACGGATCATTCAGCAGTCTGGCAGCGCCTGGGGATGTCTCGCTCATCTTCGAGCGGACGAGACCGTCTCCGATGAGCAGTCGCGTCAAGGCGCAATTGAAGGTAAAAGGCAGCAGGCAAAATGAGGAAAGACCAACTCTGCGGCCCATCCCAAGACGATGAGATGACTGACAAGCTAGCGCGTTTCACGATAGGCTGTGGTAGGTCGGATTAGCGAAGCGTAATCCGACACGTACGGGACGTCGGCTTACGCCTGCGGTTCACCCGACCTACACGGCTGCACTATCCCTTTGGAATTGAGTCGAAGATTTCAAGTATTACGGATGATTTGAAGAAATAGGAGAGGCCGCTATGATGTGAGCCTGTTCGTTCTCCTAGATTTACAGATATCATCATAGACTGAATACCTATTAGTCTCGCTGGCCTGTACGCAGGAAAAGATATCCCCTCACCTGGCTTTATACCCTTCTGGAGCGCAAAAACCGGACTTCCTGACGATCCGGGATAAGCAAAAGTCTCATAGACAACTAGATTTTTATAGTACTTATAGGGTTTGTCATTGATCCTCACAGAATGTCCGTACCTTGGGTCACTGGATATGTTACCACCGCGAAAGAGAGGCCGATTAGAAGCGGTCTCAAAAACCGGTT
>JAAXHF010000044.1 GCA_012271025.1 Deltaproteobacteria bacterium
TACCGCGACCCCGTGTACGAGCCGCTGTGGGCGGCCGCCCAGGAGTACCAGATGCCGCTGCTGCTCCACCTGGCCACCCAGCGGGCCAACGTGCCGGGGTGTGAGATTTCGTTCAGCTTTTCGACCTTCACCCCGGCCGGTCTGCGGCCGACCCAAGACTACTGGGTGCGCTACGCTCTGACCGACATCATCTTCGCCGGCGTGTGTGAGCGCTATCCGCAGATTAAAATCGGCTCGGTCGAGCACGAGATTTCGTGGGCGCCGCACTGGCTCAAACAGATGGACTTTACCTATGTCAACCGCCCGGTGTACGCCAACTACAAGTCCAAAGACGGCTTCATGCCGAGCGACTACTGGTACCGCAATATGTTTGCCGTCTTTCAGGAAGACGAGGTCGGGGTTGAGCTGCGCCACCGCATCGGTCTTGACAACATGTTGTGGGGCAACGACTTTCCCCACTCGGAATCGACCTGGCCCAAGTCGATGGAGTTTCTGGACAGCATGTTTGCCGGCGTACCCGACCACGAGCGGCGCCAGCTGACTTACGACAACGCGGTCAGCCTGTTTCGCTTTGATGTGCCGGCCTAGTGAGCCGGGGCGGAGGGAAACTCGGCTCATGAACTGCGGCCCGAAGGACGATGCCGACCCGGCAGAACAACCCACTGGTCAGTAGGCCCGATCCCCATTTGGCCGATGGCTCGCCGTGGAGGCAGCGGAAGAGTCGCGTCGTGCCGAATCTGGTATACCGCTACCGCTCTTCGTCGGGACCACAGGCAAAGCTGGGTTTCATCGCCAAGACGCTGGGCGTTCTCGGCCTGTCTGCGGCGGTCGCGTTTCTCCTCCTGACATACGGGCGGCCGTATACGGACGCCTATGTGAAACCCTATCTGGAAAAGATACGGGCCGGGCTGCACGGCTGAGTCCGCTCAGCCGTCCCGCTCATCCTACTCGTCCTGCCGAACACTGACGGTGAGTTTCTGGCGTCCCCATTTGAGCGCTTTTTTGCGGGTCGAGAAGTAGACGTCGAGACGATTCGGACCTTTTATCGCGCTGCCGATGTCTTCGACCACGCCTTTGCCGTAGCCGGGGATCTTCATGACCGTGCCGTACGGATAGTAGCGCGTGTCCGCAGCAATCGTGCCCTTGCGGGCTTTGGTGCCGCTCGAGGTGACGCCCACATATTTGCGCTTGCCCTTATTGGGGCCGCTGGCGACATAGGCGCGCCAGAACAGGATCCGCCCCCGCCGCCAGTTGGTGCTGATCTTATCGGACGAATAGGCGGTGACGACCATTGGGCGATCAACATACCGGGCACAGCCGGCCGAACACAGCCCGGCCAGCAGGACGGCCAGAGCGAAGCTGCCGTAGCGCTGTAAGTGCCGAGCCCCTCGTATCCCCGCAGCCCGCTTGAAACACCTCAAGACTTTCCTTCCCATACTCCACCTCCATCTTCTCCCCACCACCCGCGATGCGAGGGTACAGTCTGTCCAGCTCGAAGCCCGAGCCGGCCTGTTCAGCGTGAATCTGAGTTCGTTGTCTTCTCCTGCGGTGACAACGGCTGCCCGTAGTGTAACCAACCCGCGTCTCAGGCGCCAGCCGCAGCGCTCACGAAAAGGGTAGGCGGGCCAGATCAACATTGCCGCCCGACAGGATGATCGCCACTCGCTTGCCCCGCACATCGACCGAGCGGCCCAGCAGCGCGCCAAGCGGGACGGCGGCCGAGGGCTCGACAATGATTTTCATCCGCTCCCAGATCAGTCGCATGGCCCGGATAATGTCGGCCTCCTCGACCGTCACAATGTCGTCCACACAGTCCCGAATGATGGCGAAGGTCTTGTCGCCCAGCGAGGTCAGCAGCCCGTCGGCAATGGTCTGGGGATTGACCGAGGGAATGATATGGCCGGCCCGGAACGACCGGTAGGCGTCGTCCGCGCCCGTGGGTTCGGCGGCGATCACCCGGCTGCGTGAGGATAGGCCACGGACCGTCAGCGCCGTTCCGCTGACCAGGCCGCCTCCGCCGACCGGGGTCAGGATCAGGTCGAGGTCGGGGATGTCGGCGAGCAGTTCCAGGGCGGCGGTCGCCTGTCCGGCGATGATCCGCTCGTCGTTATACGGGGGGATAAACGCCGCGCCGGTGTCGGCCACGACCCGGGCCAGCCCGGCTTCCCGGGCTTCAAGCGTCGGGGTACAAAATGTGATCTGTGCCCCATAGCCGGCGACCGCCTCCTTTTTCACCTGTGGAGCGGTGTCGGGCATGACCACATAGGCGGGCACGCCCCGCAGTCGGGCGGCCAGGGCCAGGGCCGCAGCGTGGTTGCCGGAGGAGTGGGTAGCGACGCCGGCGGCTGCGGCCTGCTCGCTGAGCGACAGAACCGCGTTGGTCGCCCCACGAATCTTGAACGCGCCGACCTTCTGGAAATTTTCGCACTTGAAGAACAGCCGGGCGCCGACAAGACGGTCGATGCCGGCGCAGCTGAGAACCGGCGTGCGGTGGATATGGCGACGGATGCGGTCGGCGGCGGCGCGGATATCGGTCAGGCTGGGTACCATGCCCGGCTAATCGCCCAGGGGCACGACCGCAGTCACGACCGGCGTGTCGCTCACCGCCCGCGTGGTATGGCCCTGGCCGGTCGTGTCCTCAACCAGGCGCGCGTCGCCCGGACCAAAGCGGCGCGTGGTGCCGTCGCCCAGGCCGATTTCCAGCTCGCCGGACAGAATGATCACATACTGCCGCCGTGGCGCCGGGTGCCAGTCGATGAACCGGCCTGGAGCCATCTCGGCAAAAAAGATGCGCGCAGCGTTCTGCGCCTCGGTCAGCTCGGGGTGTGAGGCCAGACTCTGGTCTTCAAAGTGCGACTGACCGTCGGCACCGGTGTAGAGTCGGAACAAACCCATGGTGAGACTCCTTTCTCAAATGACTCCCTGGTCTTTCAGCGCTTGCAGCCGGTCGTCGGCCAGACCCAGCAGGTGGCCGTAAACCTCGGCGTTATGGGCGCCCAGTTCCGGCGCCGGCTGGTCAAACCGCACCGGGTTTTCGACAAACTTGATCGGCATGCCAAAGCCTTTGACGCCCGGCATCGGGCCGTGGGTCGGATGCGACAGGGGCACGACCATGTCTCGGGCGGCCAGATGTTCGTCTTCCAGGAGCTGCTGGGGATCCAGCACCGGGCTGGAGGGCACCTCGTGGGCTTGCAGGATTGCGACCGCCTCGGCAACCGTATGCTGAGCCATCCAGTCCTGCATGAGCTGATCGACCTCGGCGCGGTTTTTGACCCGGTTCGACAGGTGGGCGTAGCGGGGATCGTCCTTGAGGTCTTCCCGACCGATGGCCCGCAGACAGTTCTCCCAGCCGCGGGCGGTGACGGCGCATACCGAGACGTGGCCGTCCGAGGCGTCGTAGACGTTGAACGGCGCTCCGCCGATATGCGAGTTGCCGCGCCGAACCGGAATTTCCCCGGCGTTGAGGTACTCGACCAGCTCGGGCAGGAAGAAGAAGGTCCCGTCCTGCATCGAGATATCGACCCACTCGCCCCGGCCGGTTTTGTCGCGCAGCTGGAGAGCCGACAGGATGCCGATGACCCCGAACAGGGGCGCCGTGGTATCGCTGATGGCCGCCCCGCAGCGGACCGGCTGGCGGTCGGGAAAACCGGTCACGCTGTTAATCCCGCCCATGGCCTGAATGATCGGGTCGTAGGCCCGCCATTCGCTGTACGGGCCGGTCTGACCAAAACCCGAGATGGAGCACACAATGAGCCGTGGGTTGACCTCCTGCAGGCTGGCGAAGCTCAGGCCCATCTTGTCCAGGGTGCCGGGCGAGTAATTCTCGACCACGACATCGGCCTGGCGGCACAGCTGTTTGAACAGCTCGATGCCCTGAGCCGAGCGCAGGTTGAGCGTCACGCTCTTTTTGTTGCGGGCCCGATGCAGGACCATCAGGCCGATGTCGTCGTCGGTCTGCTTGCTCAGGCTGGCGCCCTGGGGACCGGCGTAGGGCGGACGGTCGCGGTGACCTTCTCCCTTGCCCGGGGGTTCGATTTTTATGACCTCGGCGCCCAAGCCGCCCAGCAACAGGGTGCAGTACGGACCGGCCAGAAAACGGGTCAGGTCGAGGACGCGCAGATGTTCGAGTGGCTTCATAGTCCCTCCCGCCGCGTGTATATCAGCTCGGGCCGGAAGGGCAAGACGAGCGGGAGTCTATCCCTGACCGCCAAAGCGGGCTAAGAAGGCAGGACATTCCAAAAAGAGGAAACGTGTCCTCCAACCCCATGAACCTGGTGACACGTTTCCTCTTTGCCAAAGGGGGAGAACGTATGGCCCCAACAGCCGATGTCCATATTGCGATTGACCGGACCAAGCCGCTCAGTCAAGAGCCCCACACCGGCCATAATCGCTGGCACCCCGACATTCCGCCGGTGGCCACGGTCGAACCCGGTCAGGTGGTCGGCCTGGAGACCCGTGACGCCTTCGATGGCCAGCTGCAGCCCGACTCGGGGGTCGAAGACGTGGGCCGGATCAACCTGGATGTGGTCCATCCGCTGACCGGGCCGATCTTCGTCAACAGCGCCGAGCCCGGCGACTTGCTCGAGGTGACGATACACGCCATTGAGCCGCAGCCCTTCGGCTTCACCGTCCAGGCGGTCGGCTTTGGGTTTCTGCGCGATGTGTTTCCCCAACCTCACATCGTGCGCTGGACGATTGCCGACGGCGCGGCCACGTCTGAGGATCTGCCCGGCGTCCGCATCCCGGGCGCGCCGTTCATGGGGGTGATGGGCCTTGCGCCCTCGCACGAGCTGCTGGATCGTATCAACAGCCGGGAGACCGCATTGGCCGGCCGCGGGGGCATGGTGTTGCTGCCCGAAACGGCCGGTGCGATTCCGGCTGACAGCGGGCTGGCCGGCCGCGCCATGCGGACGATCGCACCCCACGAGACCGGCGGCAACGTCGATATCAAACAGCTGACCGCCGGCACGCTGCTGCGGATTCCCGTCTATGTGCCCGGCGGCCTGTTTTCGGTTGGCGACGCGCATTTCGCCCAGGGCGACGGCGAGTGTTGCGGCACGGCGGTGGAAATGGCGGCGACCTGTTACTGTTCTTTCACGCTGCTCAAACAGGTCGCGGCCGAGCGTCAGATCAACGATGTGCAGTTCTCGCGCAGCGAGTACTTCACCACGCCCGAGATGGCCGCGCCCCGCCGCTTTTTTGCCACCACCGGCCAGTGCACGACCCGCGACGGCCAGGCCCGGGCCGAGGACGCCAGCCTGGCGGCCAGGAACGCGCTGCTGAACATGATCGATCATCTGATGGCCGAGTACGGCTATACCCGCCAGCAGGCCTACGCCATATGCAGTGTGGCGGTCGATCTGAAGATCAGCGAACTGGTGGACGTGCCGAACTTTGTGGTGTCGGCCTTTTTGCCGCTCGACATTTTTGACTAAGCTCGGCCACGCCTTCGCTCTGCCGGTCACAAGGAGTTCCGATGACCTCACCCCTGCGTTTTGGGACCTACACCGAGATTCAGTGCCCGCCGGGCAGAGACCACGCGGAGCTGATCTATGACGTGATCCGACTCGGCGAGCACGCCGACGAGTGTGGATTTGATCTCTTCACGGTTCTTGAACATCCGTTTTTTGAGCAGTTCGCTATTAATCCCAATCCGTTGGCGCTGTTTTGCAGCCTGGCCCAGCGGACCCGGCGGCTGCGCTTTCGGACCCTGTGCCATACCCTGCCGCTGCATAATCCGATGGTGTTGGCGGGCGAGATCGCCCAGGCCGATATCCTGACGCACGGACGGCTCGAGTGTGGAGTCGGGCGCGGCCATGCCTGGCTGAACGAGCCGGCCAATATCAGGCTGGAGGAAAATCAGGAACGTTACGTCGAAGCGCTCGATATCCTGCTCCTGGCCTGGACGCAGGACACCTTCTCCTACGACGGCAAGTATTACACCGTCAATGATCTGTCCGTGGTCCCCAAACCGCTCCAGCAACCGCACCCGAAGATTTTCCAGCTCGGGACCAGCACGAAGTGGTTTCAGCGCGCGGCCGACAGCGGCTGGGGCGTGGTCGTCGGCGGACCGGCGCCGTCTTTTGTCTTCAAGGAACCGGCGGCCTTCTATCTGAACGCCTGCCAAGCGGCTGGAACAGCGCCGTGCCTCGGCTATGTGAAGGCGATTTACCTCGACGAGGACGAGGACCGGGCGCACCGTGAGGCGGAACCGGCCGTGCGAAACTTTGCGAAGTTCAACGTCTCGCCCATGGATTCGCTGGCCCACCACAGCCCGGACGACAAACAACGCCTGATTGATGCGGGCTATGCCTTTTATGCGGCGGAGGATTTTCCGCGGCTGCGGGAGCTGTCATATCGAGAGCTGATCGAAGCCGGCATCGTCTACGTCGGCACCCCGCAGCAGGTCGGCCAACAGCTGCTCGACCTGTGGGAGGAGTTCCGCTTCCACGAACTCATCATCATGAGCCACTACGGCGGAACGGAGCTGTGGAAGGCGCTGAAGACCCAGGAGCTGTTTGCCAGACAGATCATGCCCCGGCTCAGAGCCGAGGCGCGTTGAGCCGGACGATTTTGATGGTCGGGCTGAGGAGAGATCCTTCTCCTCTTTATCTCGGAGAGCCTGTTCAGGCCGCTTCAAGCGGGTATAGTCGCAGGGCGTTATCCCACATGATCTTGCGCTTGCTGTCCTCGGACACCCCCGGCAGGCCGAGCAGTTCCTCGGCCGCGCCGGCATATTTTCGTCCCTCGGGATGACCGAAGTCGGTCGCGGTCACGATATTGTCGTCACCCATCACCTCGATGACCTGCTTGATGCCGGGGTCATCCTGGTCGGCCGCGATGTAGCACTGGCGCTGGAAGTAGTCGATGGGGTGCAGCTTGAGACCCGGATTTTCCAGGTCGCGGAAACCGCCCTGTACGCCGGCGTCCATGCGGTCGATCCAGAACGCGACCCAGCCCGCCCCGGATTCCAGATGCACCACGCGCAGCTTTGGATGGCGTTCGAGCACCCCGCCCATAATCAGTGCCGCGCTGGCAATCATATTGCCCATGGTGAAGGCCATTGTGCCCTGGATGGAACGCAGCCGGGGCAGGTAGTAGTACAGCATCTCGTCTGCGGCATTGCCCGCCCCGACATGGATGGCCAGCGGCACGTCGAGGTCCTCCAGGGTACTCCACAGCCGGTCATACACGGCGTCGTACATGCGGTATTCGCCGACCGGGGTGGGGTTGATGTGGACCGCCTTGAAGCCAAAGTCTTTGATGCAGCGCCGCACCTCTCGGATCGCCTCGTCTGGGTCGCGCAGGTCGATGGACGCCGCACCAACGACCCGGTCGCCGGCCTCGGTGCAGAAATCGTGCAGCCAGTTGTTGTAGGCCCGACGGTAGGCTGCGGCGGTGTCCGCCTTGAGCTGAGGAACCGCAGTCACGTACAGGCCGACGGTCGGATAGATCACCATATAATCAATACCGGTGCGCTCCAGGGCCAGCTTGTACAGCTCGGGCGGAAAGCCCTTGCGGGCAAAGCCGGCATAGGCGTCGTTGTGCTCGGGCATGACAATACGCGTGCCCGCGTCGCCCAGGGTGAGTTCACCGTCGGGCATCGGGTCGCGGCCAAACGGCATGACATAGTCTTGGTCGCTGTCGGTCGCCGGGATGGTCACCGAAATACCAAAGCCGAGCGGCTCACCCTGATAATCGACCCACGCGTGCGGCATGTCGGAACGAAACGGCGCCTCAAGATACTGCTCAAACATGTCGGCCGGTTCGAGGATGTGCGAATCGCTGTCAATGAATTTATAGCCCTGGTACATGCTGCTCCTCCTGTGCCGGAACACGGGCCACTATGGCCGCCCCAATCGTATCAAGTCAAGAGACGTACCGGCCCCTGAGACCGGCGATTGGATGCGACTGGCGTCTGACCGACCGGTCAGCTAGAATAGAGGTCCAAAGGAGAAACGTGTTTGACGACATTTCCCGAACTCGGACTCAGATCCGAACTGCTCCGTGCCCTTGATGACGTTCGCTATACGGTCCCCACGCCAGTCCAGAGTGAGGCCATCCCGGTCGTGCTGGACGGGAAAGACTTGCTCGCCTGCGCGCAAACCGGGACCGGAAAAACCGCCGGATTTCTGCTGCCTATCCTGCACGAGCTGGCCTATGCCAAAGGTCCCCGCTTACGGGCCCTGGTCCTCAGCCCGACCCGCGAGCTGGCCGCTCAGCTCGGCAAGAGCGCCCTCAGGTATGGCAAATACCTCCAGCTGCGCTCGGCGGTGGTGTTCGGTGGGGTGGGACTCGGCCCCCAGATCGACCAGCTGGAACGCGGCGTAGACCTGCTGATCGCCACCCCCGGCCGGCTGCTCGACCACATGCAGCGGGGCAACCTGAGCTTCCACGCCCTGAGCGCGGTCGTGCTCGACGAGGCCGACCGGATGCTCGATATGGGGTTCTTGCCCGATGTGCGGCGTATCCTCAACGCCCTGCCGGCCGAACGTCAGACGCTGCTGTTCTCGGCCACCATGCCGGCCGAGATCGAGCGCCTGGCCCACGATGTCATGCAGTCTCCGGTTGTGATTGATGTCGGGCCCCGAGCCACGCCGGTTTCGACCGTGCGCCAGGTGCTGTATCTGGTCGAGGCCGAACAGAAGGGCCGTCTGCTCCACTATCTGCTGCGGCGGGGACGGCTGCGGCACGTGCTGGTCTTTACCCGGACCAAGAGTCGGGCCGACTGGCTGGCCCGCCAGCTGGGCGAGACCGGCCGTCAGGTGGAAGCCCTGCACGGCGACAAAAGCCAGCGGCTGCGGACGCGCGCCCTGGACGGCTTTCGGGCCGGACGGATTGACGTGCTGGTGGCGACCGATGTGGCGGCCCGCGGTCTGGACGTGCAGGGCATCTCGCACGTCATCAACTTCGACGTGCCGCAGGTCGCCGACGACTACATCCACCGGATCGGGCGGACCGCCCGCGCCGAGGCTCAGGGCGACGCCATCTCGCTGGCCTGCCTGGACGAGCTGAGCTATGTCCGGGCTATTGAGCGCAGCCTCGGCGCCGCAATCCCGCGCAAAATGGTGCGCGGCTTTGAGCCGGGTCCCCTGACCGTGCGTCAGTTTACCCAACCCCAGGCGTCGCGGGCGGCGCGACTGGCCACCGGCGCGATTCGGCACTTTGCTCCGCGCGGCCAGAAACGCTGGTAGGCCACGGCCAAGCGCCCCGGCCGACGGGTCAGGACAGGAAGGCCCGGGCGTTGTCTTCCAGCCTGGCCAGGGTTTTTTCCGTATCCACATCGGCCATGAACAAGACCAGTTCCTGAACCCCGATCTCTTCCAGCTGTGACAGCTTGTCCGGATTGTCCTTCAGCTCCTGGCCGTCGGCCAGCATGGAGAAGGACAGCTGGGAAAAATCCCGGCCGCGGTCGGCCATCAGGGCTTTGAGCCGCTCGGTCCGCTCGCGCAGCGCATCGACCGGAATCGGACCGGGCTGCCAGCCCTCGCCCAGGTCGGCCACGCGTTTGAGGGCGGGCAGGCTCTCGCCGCCGAAGATCATCGGTGGGTGGGGTTTCTGGACCGGCAACGGCTGGGCGTACAGGTCGGGAAAGGAGAAATACCGGCCCTCAAAGCTGGCCGCCCCGTCTGTCCAGATAGCCTTCATCAGCCGCAGGTATTCGCGGGTTCGGCTGCCGCGCTCGGAGAAGGTCTCTCCCAGGGCCTCGAATTCTTCGGCCAGCCAGCCCACCCCGACCCCGAACTGAAAGCGGCCGTTGGCGACCATGTCGAGGGTGGCCACGGCCTTGGCGACGTGCAGCGGGTTGCGATACGGGACGACAATGACGCTGGTGCCGATCTGGATGGTCTGCGTGCTGGCGGCAATACCGGCCAAGAGCACAAAGGGGTCGGGAAACGGCAGGCGGCGGGGGAAGCTGGTCGAGCCGTCCGGGGTGTACGGGTAGGCCGATTCGATTTTCTCCGGAATAACAATATGATCGCCCAGCCAGGCCGAGTGATAGCCGAGTGTTTCGGCCCTCTGGGCAATGCGGATATAATCGGCCGCGCTCGGCCGCATGCCGACGCCCAGCGAGTAATGGATGCCAAACTTCATAGGTCCTCCTTGTGGATGCGCGTGGGGTGTGGTCGCTGCCATAGCACATCTCGCGGCCCGGTCTCAACGTCGGGGCGGGTTTGAAACCCGTCCCCACACATCTCCTGTTTTTCCTTGACAATGCGGCCCGGTGTTCTCTATTGCATAGGAGACGCTGACACAACACGGAGGCAGCCATGGCATACGACCTCGTGATTCAAAACGGTACGGTGATTGACGGCACCGGCGCGCCGCAGTTTCGGGCCGATGTCGCCGTTGCGGGCGGTCGGATTGTGGAGCTGGGAGACCATCTCGACGGGGCAGGCCAGACCATTGATGCCGACGGGCTGATGGTCGCCCCCGGCTTTATCGACCCCCACACCCATTACGACGCCCAGATCTGCTGGGACCCCCGGATCAGCTGTTCGGCCTGGCACGGCGTGACCAGTGTGGTGATGGGCAACTGCGGCGTTGGCCTTGCTCCGTGCCGGCCGCAGCAGCATGAGGCCCTGGCCTGGGATCTGGTCAACGTCGAGGGCATGTCCTACGACGTGCTGTCCAAGGGCGTGGGCTGGGGCTGGGAGAGTTTCGCCGAATACATGCGGGTGCCGACCCGGAACGGGATCGGGATCAACATGGGCTTTCTCATGGCCCTGACGCCGCTGCGCTCCTACGTGATCGGCGAACACGCCCAGGAGCGGGCGGCCACCCCCGACGAAACGGCCCAGATCAGCGCACTGCTGCGCGAGGGCATGCAGGCCGGTGCGCTCGGCTTCTCGACCACCCTGGCCACCCAGCACGTCGGCTACAAGGGCCGTCCGCTAGCCTGCCGGCTGGCCAGCCGTGACGAGCTGGCCAGCTATGCCCACGTCCTGCGAGCCCTCGGCTATGGGGCGATTGAGGTCAATCTGGGTGGGGCCGGTTCGTCCATCATTCCCCAGGAACAGCTGGATATGGTTGACTTTCTGCTGACCGAAAGCCAGCGCCCGGTCACCTGGCTGTCGGTCCAGACCCGCAACGACCAGCCCACCGCCCATCGCGAGCTGCTGGACAAAACCGCCGCCCTCATTCGGCGCGGGGCGATTCCCCAGGCCAGCTGCCAGCCGACCGAGATTCAGTTCAACCTGCGCAACCCGTTTATTCTGGGGCCGTACGAAGTCTGTCACCAACTGTTCAACCGCCCGGCCGAAGAGCAGGCCACAATTTATGCCGATCCGGCCTTCCGGGCGGCTTTTCGTCGGGCCTACACCAGCAGTCCCAAGGCGTTCAGCGGCCAGTGGCAGCGCATTCAGGTGTGTATCGTCGAAAAGCCTGAGCACCGCGACTGGTTGGGCAAGACGATTGCCGAGTTGAGCCAGCGCCAGGGCAAAGATCCCCTGGATACCTTTTTTGACTGCGCCCTGGCCGACAAGCTGGGGACCAGCTTTTCCATGGCCGCCCTGAATTTCGATCCCCCGCTGCTGCAAGAGGTGGTGACCGATGCGCGGGTGATGATCGGCCTGTCCGACGCCGGGGCGCATGTCGATATGCTGTGCAACACCGGCTACCCGACCTATTTGCTGGGCACCTGGGTGCGTGAGCGGCAGACCATGAGCTGGGAGCGCGCGGTACAGCGCATCACGTCCGAGCCGGCACGCTTCTTCGGCCTGCACGAGCGGGGCACGATTGCCTGCGGGAAGGCCGCCGACCTGGTGGTGTTCGACCCGCGCACGGTCGGCGCGGGAGAGAAACAGCTGCTCGAAGATCTGCCGGGCGGGGAGGGTCGCTTTGTCCAGTACGCCGAAGGCATTCAGTCGGTGCTGGTCAACGGCGTGCCGGTCGTGGCCGACGGTCGGGACTGTGGCCGGCTGCCGGGTCAGGTGTTGCGAGCCGGCCGGAAGGCCGGGTAGAGGTCAAAAGTCAAAAGGCAAAAGTCAAAAGGCAAAGGTCAAAACGGAAGGCACAGTAGCGGTTGTCTATTTTTGTGGTGTCTCACTTTGCAATTCTCTTTTCGGGGCGGACTCTCCCAGCGCAGAAATCCCCCTGCGCTTTCGCGCTTCCCCCTTTGAAAAAGGGGGATTGAGGGGGATTTGCTCGGCGTGGCGACCGCCCTCGGAGCGGGCCGCTGGGGATGAGACAGGCAATCATTTGCAAACTGAGACACTGCCTCTATTTTTGCTGTTTGTCTTACCTTCGTCTTTGTTCAACGTCGGATGAGGCTTCGCTAATCTGACCTATTCATCTGCTCGGCCGTATAGTCGCGGGTCAAGAGTTCGAGGATATGGCCGTTCGGGTCCCGGAAGTAGACCCCGCGCCCGCCATTCCAGTGGTTGAGCTTCATGTCGTCGAGCGTCCACGGCTCGCTGCCATAGACTAGGCCAGCGTTCACAATGCGCCCGAAGATCTCGTCGAACTCGGCCTCGCTCACTTTGAAGGCGTAGTGTGCGGGCGGGAAAGACTTGCGGTTGTCGAAATCCAGCGTCAGGGACTGGCTGGGGATCTTAATGGGTGCGAAGTGGCCCATCGGGCCCTCGTACTTGAAGCCGAATATACGCTCGTAAAAGCGCACGGATTCCTCCTTGTCATGGGCGGGAACGATCAGGTGATTGAGTTCGATGGTCATTGGGGCGACCTCCTTCGCTTACGGGCGGGACGGGGAAAAATCAAAGGGCAAAAGTCAAAGAGCAAAAGTCAAAACGGAAGACACGCTAGCAGTTTTCCACTTTTGACCTTTGCGTTTTGCCATTTGACCTTTGCCTTGCCTCCTTCTAGCCGCGCTGCGACATGGTCTGGGCGTAGCGCCTGATTTCGGCAAACAGCTTGGGCGTTTCTTCATCGGTCGCCGACACCAGGCCGTACAGGACGTGAGCGCCCAGCTTGTCAAAGACATCGGCCACCGCCTCGGTTGCGTCCGTGCCGACCAGGCAGGTGATTTCGAGCTGGCTGAAATCGCGTCCCGCCTCGGCCATCAGCGAGCGCAGCTGGTCAAGCTTCTGGCCGATCACGTCCGGCATCAGGCCGGCCGGTTGCCAGCCGTCGGCACAGCGCACGACGCGGCGCAGGGCGGCCGTGGTGTTGCCGCCGACCCAGATCGGCGGGTGGGGCTTGTGGACCGGGTAGGGGCCAAAGTTCACGTCCCGGTCAATGGTCACGAAGCGGCCCTCAATACGCGGATGGGCGTCCGTCCACAGGGCTTTCATGACCTCAATGTATTCGTCGGTCATGCGTCCCCGCTCGGCAAACGGGGCGTTCAGAAAATTGAACTCCTCCTCGATCCAGCCGCTGCCAACGCCGGCAATAATGCGTCCGTCGGAGAGCTTGTCGAGGGTGGCGACCATCTTGGCCGTGACTGCGGGGTGCCGATAGGGAACGATAAAGACGCTGGTTCCCAGCCGGACAGTGGAAGTAATCGAGGCCATGAAGCCCAGCATGGCAAAGCAGTCCGGCCAGTGCTGGTCCTGATACATGTGGATCTGAGGGTCCTCGACCGGCAGCGGAAACTTGGAGTTGATCTTGCGCGGCGGCAGGACGTGGTCGCCGATCAGGATCGACTCATAGCCCAGCTCTTCGGCCAGCTGGCAGATATCTTTGAGCACGGCCGGATCGGTGACCGACACGCCGTTGGCCAAGTGTAAACCGTATCGCATTGTTCCTCCGTTGTGTGGGTTGCTCATTTGGGGTGTACTGCTGGTGTTTGCTCAGCGCGGGACGCGGCCAGCACAGTCTGACCTTTCTGAGACAGGGAGATACGCCGCTCCCAAATCCCGGCGTTGCGCAAATAGCCGAGCCGGTCGAGACGGCTCACCACCGCCCCCAGGGTTGAGGCCTGGACACCCAGGCTTGCGCCTAAGGCACGCAGAGTCCCGGGGCTCGACTCGATGTGTTCGAGAACCTGTAATCCGATGGGATCCTGTGTCGCTTCACCGTCTCGCAGCTGCTGGCGTCCCCGAGCAGTCAGGGCCAGGGTGAAAAAATGCGGTCCCTGCCCGGCTCGACGTTGAACCAAGCCTTCCCCGACAAGTTCTTCAATCAGTCGGTTGCCGCGGGCGGTATCCAGCGTCAGGAAATCGGTTATTTCGACCATCTGGGTATAGCCCTGGCCGAGCAGCCTCAGCACGCGCCGATGCTCGTCGTGCAGGGTCAGTTGCCCCGGTTCGCGGACTGAGGGCGGGGCGGCGGTGAGCAAAGACAGCCCGATAATCAGCGGCAGGGCAACCACTGTGCCAATAATCACCGTATGGGCGGACCAGCTGATCAGACCGGTCAGCTGGAGTCCTTCATGGATCGCCATCGTAATCATGCTGAGCAGGGTTCCCCAGAACGCGCCCGTCGCAGTCAGGCCCGACCACCGATGGCCGAGCAAAAAGACCAGCGCCGCCGGTCCCAGCAGGGCACAGCTGATGGCGAGCAGAAAATACGGACCGCCGGGGTAAAAACTCAGCGCCCAGATGCCCCCCCCGGTCACCACGGTCAGAATCCGGCTCATCCGCAAGACCTGGTCGCTGGTGGCCTGGGGGTGGAGAAAACGCTGGTAGAGATCGCGCACCAGCGTGGCGGTGATCCCCATATGGGCGTTGCTTGTGGTCGAAATGGTCGCTGCCAGGGCTGTCACCAGCCCAAACAGCGCAACCCAGGCGGGCAGACTGCGCATCAGCATGCCGTACGCGCTCATCGGATCGGCCGTGCCGAGAAACTCCTCGCGGTAGACGCTGCCGGCATACAGCCCGAGAACGCCTAAAGCGCCGTGCACGACCAGGACGACGACGATGCCCCCGATCACATACTGCCAACGAGCCACCGCCTCCGAGCGTGCCGACGCCGCCCGCAGCCAGTAATAGTTGCCTCCCCATTGGATAAACATGCCCACAACGAGAAACACCGTAAACACGCTCGGATAGCTCAGCCGCAACACGGGAAACGTGCCGGCCGTGCCCTGGCTGAGCGGGGCGGACGAGACAAAGCTGGTCTGAATCATCTCCCAGCCGCCAAAGGTCCAGGCACAGTAGCCGACCAGCCCGGGTAGCATGACAAAGCCCAAGAGGACCTGCACGACATCGGTCAGGGTCAGGGCCCACAGACCGCCCAGGAGGATGAAGACCAGGTGTCCGACCAACACGAGCGTGATCATCAGCCACAGCGGGGCGCCCAGGAAGCCGGTCATGATGAGCGCCATGGCCACGATGTTCATGGCCACGAGGCCGGCCACACCAACCAGGGTCGCAATACTCACCACCAGCCGGGTCCGGGCATCAAACCGCATTTCCAGCCATTCGGGCAGCGTGTAGGCGCCGGACCGCCGGACGTACGGGCTGGCAAAGATACCGAACAGACAATAGCCGATGACCAGGGGCAGACTCGCCCCCCAGATCCAGCCCATGAATCCGTACTGGATTGTGATGCCGGGAATAATGCTGGTCACACTGCCGGCAAAAGCGACCCCACAGATGCCGGCAATGCCTGGAATGAGGCTGACCTGACGCCCGGCTAAAAGATAGTCGGTATCGGTGGCCACCCAGCGTTTGGCGTACCAGCCCAGAGACCACAGGATGGCAATGAGAATCAGGACGGATAGGCTGGAGATGAGCATGGGGCTTGACTGCTATAACGACCCGGTGGCGGCGATGGTGTCCGTCACATTCGCGGCCCGCGCCCTGGCCTCCTCCAGCTTGGTCGCCAGCAGCGGGTTGAGTCGCTCCATGATCGGCTCCAGCCGTCGTGTTTTTTCCTGCTGGCGTTGTGCATCGCGGTCTTGGAATTCGGGCATGACTTCCCTGGCGAACAGCTCCAGCGATTCGCAGATGTCCTCGTGGCGGTTTTTCCCGGCCTGGGCAATCAGGATCATCTGATCGACGCCGGCGGTTTCATACTCGCGCAGCTTGGTGCGCAGCTCGTCGGGTGAGCCGATCGCTGCGGTCAGACTGGCCAGGCCACCCGGATCGACGACATTGCTGCCAGCGCTGAAGCCGGCTTGGTCAACCGACTCGGGGTCGAGGCCCATCAGGTGTTTCTCTTTCTCGAACAGCTCGTACACATTCGTCTGGCCGGGGCGGTGCTGGTGATGGCTCAAATAGTAGTAGTGGGCCAGCGAGTAGGCGAAGAACAGGGCGCCGTCGGTGCCTTTCTGGCGGGCGCGGTCGCCGTCGCGGTCACACATGAAGCCGGCCACGGTGGCAATATGGGGGTTCACGCTGAAGCCGACCGGCACACACTCCTCGGCCAGCGTCCGATAGTAATCGGTGACCCACCGCTCGGCCTCCTGGGGACTGACAAAGGCGAAGGTCAGGGCGCCAATGCCTTTGCGTGCCGCAGTCAAAATGGTGTCGCGCCGTGAACATGCCACCCACAGCGGCGGGTGGGGTTTCTGGGCCGGTTTGGGTACGACATTGCGGGCCGGCATGTTCAGATACTGGCCGCTGTGTCCGGCAAACGGGACTTCCACGAACATACGGGTAATCGCCTGCAACGACTCTTCCCACATGGCGCGTTTTTCTGCGCGCGGAATCTGGAAGCCGTCCAGCTCCATGTCCGAGCTGGTTTCCCCGGTGCCGAACTCCAGCCGTCCGTCGCTGACCAGATCCAGCGTGGCGATGCGTTCGGCCACCCGGGCGGGCGGATTATAGGCGTGGGGCAGGGCGACAATGCCGTGGCCGATGCGCATCCGCTTGGTGCGTTGACTGACCGCAGCCAGGAAGACCTCGGGCGCGCTGGAGTGCGAGTATTCCTCCAGAAAGTGATGCTCGACCTCCCAGAAATACTCGATGCCCAGCCGGTCGGCCAGCTCGGCCTGTTCCAGGGCTTCACGGAAGACCTGCTGTTCGGCTCCCTCCCGCCACGGTTCCGGAGTTTGCAGTTCGTAAAAAATGCCGAATTTCATACGCGCCTCCTTGCTCGCATTCCGGTCGCCGGAGTTGATGGGCGTAGTCTACGGCGCGCAATCGGCCGTGTCCAGTCAAAGCGCCTTCAGGGCTTCGCTGATGACCTCTTCGCTGACACCCTGCTTTTTGAGGCTTTCTACGAGCACGCTCACCCTATCGTTGTCCAGGCGCTCGAGGTCTACCCGCAGCCCCTGGCCAACATAGGCACGCAGGAGCGATTGATAGCCAGAGAACCCGCGCTGGGGAGCTACTCTCTTCAAATCCTCAATGACATCCTCGGGGAATCGAATGGAGATTGCTGTCATTGGACGATTTTTGTTCAGACGCTTTTTCAGCCGTGTGTCCATGGCAGACAAGGATACCACAGACGTATATACAATAGAAATATGGCCAAGCGAGTTGCTATGATGCAGTCGGCTCTGCGCGGAGCCGAGCCTTCCGTACTTGATCGCCCCAGCGGTTTACAATATGAACGCTCACGTATGAACACAGGCAAATAAGGAGCGCAGGCATGTTTCGGACTTCGTCGCTGACCTATGACGGGGCTATTGATGCCGAGTGCCGTTTGGCGGCAACAAGCCCCAAGAACGGCTCGAACGGCTCGACCGCGAGAACCTGGATGTTCCGAAAAAATTTTTTGCCCTGGGCCGCCGAGCGGGGTGGGGCGCAGGATTTGTGCTAAGGAGCGAACTCTGGAGAGTCAGACCATCGAGCTTGGTGCCACTACCCTGGCCGCGTTACAGGCGCTGGTCCGGCCGGTGGGCATGACCCCCCTGGCCT
>JAAXHF010000390.1 GCA_012271025.1 Deltaproteobacteria bacterium
CCCTGGCTCCGGTCGTTCGGGCAGCGGGCTTGAAGATCGAAGTGATTCGCGTGACGTGAACCCTTTGAATAGACGCCCTCACAACCCCAGGGCCTTGGCGATATTCACCCGCTGGATTTCGTCCGTGCCGCCAGGAATGCGCAGGTTGCGGGCAATCCGAAAGATTTTTTCAATCCCCGAGTCCTTGCTCAGCCCGTAGGCGCCGTGCAGCTGTACGGCCCGGTCGGCGACCCGGTACAGGGCCTCGTCACAGAAGACTTTCAGGCCACACACAGTCTGGATCAGTTGCGGGTCAACCTTGAGCGCCCATAGATTGCCCTGGTCGGCCTTCCACAGGCTCTGCAGGGCCATGCTGCGCATCGCCTGCACGTCGAGATAGGAATCGACCATCATCCACTGTAGAGCCTGAAAACGGCTTAGCGGACCGCCAAACGCCTGGCGATTCTTGGTGTAGTCAATACAGCGGTCGAGCAGATACTGGCCCAGGCCGCTGCACATGCCGCCCCGGCGGACACGAATCCAGTTGATCATGCCCATACTGAGGTAAAAGCCCTGGCCCTCGCGTCCCCAGGTGTTGTCCAGCGGCACCCGGCAGTCGTCAAAGATCAGCTCGCCGGTCATACCGTCGTCCATGATCGTCCGATAGGTGCGGCCGATGCTGAGGCCAGGGGCGTCATTCTCAACGATAAAGGCGGTCGCGCCGGCACTGCCCTTGTCGGGCTCGGTGAGTGCGCAGACAAAGATCTGGTCCGCATACTGGGCGTTGGTGATATAGGCTTTGGTGCCGTTCAGACTCCAGCCGTCGCCGCGCCGCTCGGCCCGGGTCTGCATGCCCAGCACGTCCGAGCCGCCCCGATACTCGGTGATGGCGTAGGCAGCGGTCTGCTCACCCCGGACCAGCGGTAGCAGATAGCGCTGTTTTTGCTCCTCGCTCAGCCACATCTGCATCTGGTTGGGCCCCTCGGTCCACGACAGCATCCACTGGCTGAGCCCAATGCCGTGCTGGTAGACGGCCTCGTGGACAAAGAGCATATCGGTCAGGCTGAAGCCGCCGCCGCCGACCTCGGTCGGCATATGCAGGGCGTACAGGTCGCGCTCGGCAGACATTTTGCGGATGGTCCGTTGGGCTGCCAGGATCGGCGGGGCGAGACGGCCGTCGGCTTGCAGGTACAGGTGTTCGTTGGTCAGATAATCGGCCAGCTCGCGCTCCATGGGTCTGATGTCGTCGGCGATAAAGCGCTTGATATCGCCGACTGCGGTCTGGACATGGGCGGGCGGGCTGAAGTCGATCATGGCGGAGGAGGACGGAACGAGTTCCTAGGCGATGCGCCGGGCTGCGGGTTTCTTGCCCGCCTGTTTCTTGCCCGCCCGTTTGGGAGCCGGGCTTTTGAGGCTGCCGGTCTTGGCCGTGTCATAGCCGTCGAGGCGCTCGACCGCTCGTCTGAATGCGTCAGAGCGGATCACCGCGACCAGCTTCTGGCCGGTATCGGAATTGAAGAAGTCTTTGAGAAAAATGAGGTCGTAGTCCTCGCGCTCGACCGGGATGAAGTCCAGGCCGAGGGCTTTGGCGGCCGATTTGACGCCGAGTCCGGTGTCGGCCAAGCCGCTGGCAACGGCAACCGCCACGGCCATATGGGTGACCTCTTCGTGCTCGTAGCCGTGGATGGCGTCCGGCGCAATGCCGAGTTTGGCCAGGGTATAGTCGAGCAGGATCCGTGTGCCGGCCCCGGGCTGACGGTTGACAAAGCGCAGGCCCTTGCGGGCCAGATCCTTGACGCCGCGCAATTTTTTGGGGTTGCCCTTGGGCACGATCAGGCCCTGCTCGCGGATCACCAGGTTCAGCACCACAACCTTGGACACCAACCCCTGCTTTTTGAGGTCGGGCAGGTTGTAGGTGCCGCTGGCCGGGTCGAGCAGGTGGCTGCCGATGATATGCGCCTCGCCGCGTTTGAGGGCCACCAAACCGCCCAGCGAGCCGACGTTACTGGCCGAAATCTTGAACCCCGGGTGCTGGCCGCGCAGCTGATCGTCAAGCACGCCAATGGTGAGGTCGTTGCTGCCGGTGAACAGAATGGTATTGGCAATCTCCTCGGCCGGGCGCAGGAGTTCGATCGGCACCTCCTGGCCGGCGTTCAGACCCTCGTCAAGCGGCGGAATCCGCAGCACGCCGTCGGCCTTGACCATGGTCGTAATGACCCCGGCCCCGCGTCCGAGCGGATTGGCGATCAGCCGCTCGCCGACCTTGCCCAGACTGACCCGCACAAACTCTTCCAGGCCCAGCCGCGAGGGGACCTTGCGTGGCAGGACGGCCCGTATCTTCGGCGGCTCTTCGGCCGGCCGACCCAGCAGGTGGGCCAGCAGGGGGCGGACAATCTGCTGACAGATGACGACCGCCGACACCGGGTAGCCGGGCAGACCGATCACCGCTTTGCCATCCACGATGGCGAGAAGCGCCGGCTTGCCGGGCATGACGTCGATGCCGTGGACCAGCACCTCGCCAACCGACTCCAGGGCGCGCAGCGTAAAATCGTGTTCACCGGCCGAGGAGCCGGCAATGATGATGGTCACATCGTTGTCGGCGACCGATTTTTTGAGCGCCCGGACAATCTTGGCCAGCTCATCCACAACCCGAGGCCGGCGTTTGGGCTGTCCGCCCCACTCTTCGATAAAGGCGCCGGCCACCCGCGAGTTGAACTCGATGATCCGTCCCGGCTCGGCCGGCTCGCCCGGTTCAATCAACTCCGAGCCGGTCGGAATGATGCCGACCGTTGGCCGGGCCAGAACCGGAATAGTGGTGTGTCCGGCGGCCAGCAGGGCGCCGAGGTCGTACGGCCGCAGGGTGTGGCCGCGCGGCAGCAGCGGCTCGGTGGCGACGATGTCCTCGCCGACCAGGCGGACGTGCTGCCAGGGCGTTGCGGCGTCCCGGATTTCCACCTCGGTGTCGCTCTTTTTGAACACCCGCTCGATCATGATGACCGAGTTGGCCCAGGCCGGCAGCGGGCTGCCGGTGTCCACATACTGAAACGGGCGGCCGTTGGGGCTGAGCCGCCTGGTGTTGGGCTTGGTCGCGGTCAGGCTGAGGGCCGAGAACTCACTCGCTCCAAAGGTATCCTCGGCGCGCACCGCAATGCCGTCCATGGCCGCCCCGTGGTAGTGGGGGGCGGACAGCACGGCGAAGATCGGCTCGGCCGTGGTCCGGCCCAGGGCGTCTTCCACCGTCACCGTTTCCAGCCGTCGCGGTGGTGTGACGGCGTCGAGCAGAAGCGCCAGGGCTTCGCCCAGCGGTTTCTTCTGTAAGTAACGTTTCCGCGAAGACGAACGCTGCTCTCTTTCTGATGAGGCGGTCATCTTCGTTCGTCTTTCTGGTCTGTCCGGCTTATGGGAATGATGCTGTGGCATGGCTAAAACAGAATGACTTCGACCTCTTCCCCCGCCTCCTTGCCCTCTGCGTTGTGCGGAATGCGCACCATGCCGTCGGCACGGACGAGGCTGAAGATGGCGCCCGATTTGCCGGGCACGGGGTCGGCCATATCACCGCTGAGGGTGACCCGGGCGTAGTCTTCCCGACCCGGAGCGGACGGAATGTTCTGGCTCAGCCGGGCTCGGGTGGTACGCGCCGGGGTGAACGCCAGCTGGGCTGATTCCCCACCCATCATGCGGACCAGCGGCGTGCCAAACAGCGAGAACACAACCAGCGCCGAGACCGGGTGGCCCGGCAGGCCCATGACCGGCTTGCCCGCAGCCCTGGCAAAGATGGTCGGTTTGCCCGGCGCAATCGAGATGCCGTGAAAGAACAGCTCGGAGCGCGGAAAGGAACAGATCACCTCGACCGCCATATCTTTTGTGCCGACCGAGCTGCCGCCCGAGATCATGACCACATCGGCTTTTTTGAGCGCCTGAGCCAGGGCCTGCTCAAACGCCTGGCGATCGTCTTTGACCACGCCCAGGTCACACACCTCGCCGCCGGCCTGGGCAATCATCGCCCGCAGCGAGTACTGGTTGACATTCCGGATCTGGCCCGGCTTGGGCGTTTTTTCGGGCGGCACAATCTCGTCACCGGTCGAGATCAGGCCCACCACCGGCCGCCGGTAGACCGTGACCTTGGCAATCCCGACCCCGGTCAGCGCCCCGATATCCTGGGCGTGGAGCCGGCGGCCGGCCGGAAAAATCGGCGCGCCTTTTTTGATGTCCTCACCCACCCGCAGGATGTTCTCCCACGGTGAGACGCTGCGCTGGATTTCGATTGTCCCGTCGCCCATCTCCTCGGTGTACTCGACCATGACCATGGAGTTGGCGCCGGGCGGCAGCATGCCGCCGGTCGAGATGCGCATGGTCTGGCCCTTTTTGAGCCGCCGCCTGGCCTCCTGGCCCATCTCGACCACCCCGACCAGCTTGAGGTAGGTCGGCAGACTCGACGAGGCGCCAAACGTATCCTGGGCCCGCACGGCGTAGCCGTCCATATTGGCCCGGTTGAAATGGGGCAGGTGGACCGACGATCTCAGGGCCTTGGCCAGAACCCGCCCGTCGGCATCCAGGACCGGAATGGTTTCGCTTGGGGTCAGGGGGGCGAAGGCTGCCAGCTGCGCCTGGGCGTCGCCGCAGCTGACGACCCGGAAAAAAGCTTTGACTGGAGCCGGCGCTACAGCCGCCGATGCGCGAGGCATGGCAATTCCCTTCTGACTTTCTCCAGATAATCACGGTCGATCTCGGCCGTGATCAGGCACTCTTTGTCCGGCGCCCGAGCCAGGATTTTGCCCCACGGATCGATGATCATCGAGTTGCCGTAGTCGGCAAAGCCGTACACGTTTTTGCCGATCTGGTTGGGGGCGATGAGATAGCTCTGGTTCTCGATGGCGCGGGCGCGCAGCAGGGCTTCCCAGTGGGCCGCCCCGGTCGGAAAGGTGAAGGCGGCCGGTACGCAGATGAGTTCGGCGCCCCGGTCGGCCAGCCCACGGTACAGCTCGGGAAAGCGCAGGTCGTAGCAGATTGACAGGCCGACCGTTCCCAGCTCGGTCCGGGCGCTGACCACCTCGCGACCCGGTTTTTTGGTGTCCGACTCCCTGATGCTGACCTGCCCGGGCAGATCGATATCGAACAGATGAATCTTGCGGTACTGGGCCAGCAGGTCGCCGGTCGGGCTGAACAGCAGGCTGGTGTTATAGGCGCGCTGTTCGGTCGTCTTCTCCAGGAACGAGCCGGCCAGCAGATGGATGCCCAGGCTGCGGGCCAGCTCGGCCAGACGCTCCGAGGTCGGGCCGGGGATGGATTCGAGTTGGGCCGGTTCCTCTTTACGCGGCCCGCGCCAGGCAAACACCTCGGGCAGGACCACCAGGGCGGCGCCCCGCTCGGCCGCCAGGCGGACAAAGGTTTCGGCCTTGGCCAGATTTTCTTCTTTTGAGCTTGAGGCCGTCATTTGGACGGCTGCGGCTAGGTACGACCGAGGTGATGGCATGGCGATCCCTCCTCAGCCCGGACGTTAGCGAACCCCTCCCGGCGGGTCAAGCCAAGCGATATGGACGCCGGATTCCTCGGGCCAAACAGCTCACCCGTGTGCCTTGGTGGCCCTGCCATAGATCACGTTCGTTGTGATCGACTCCACGCCATGCGCTCGAATGAAGGCGAGGTTATGCGCGCGGACCCGCGCTGCGGACGCAGGTCCCATCGTTTCTACCGCAGCACGCAGTCCTGAGCCGAGCACGACGTTCCACCACGACTCGGGACTCGCCAGCGCTTGCTGTCCCTCCTCGGCCATGACCTCAACCGCCGTGGCCCCACTCTCCGCAAGCAGCTTCTCCACCGCATGAACTTCGGTGAGACGGTCCCACGGCCGGAAATCCGATACCAGGTCTGGGCGCTCGCCTTGAAGGGCTTGGTCAAAGGCGGAATACATGGGCTCGAATAGATTCGGACCCCAGGTGGTGATGGCCAGCTTGCCGCCCGGCCGCACCATGCGCCATAACTCTGCGACAAGCGCTTCCATGTCGGGAACAAAGAAGATGCCGAAAACGCAGACAACCGCATCGAAGCTGGCGTCGGCCAGGCCCAACCGGGTCATGTCGCCGTTGCGAAATTCGACTTGGTCCAGACCTCGGCCTTTCGCTTTCGTCCGGGCCAGGGCCAAGAGCCGGTCGGCTAAATCGACAGCGACGACCTGTCCGGTCGGACCCACCGCCTCTGCCGCGGGCAGGGCTGATGCTCCGGTGCCGCAGGCAAGGTCCAGTATCGTGAGCCCGGGACGCAGCTGCAACTGCTCGACTGTCCTTCGACCGTAGCGCTCCCAGTAGGCGTTGGCCGGGTCGTCGAAGTGGTCGGCGGCGGCGTTGTAGGTTGCCCGGGCCTTTCGTTGCGGTTCTTTCATATTCTCGTCCGCATGTTCTCGACCGGATGACGGCCCTCGCACTACGGATCAGGCTTTCCGGGGCGGCTGGCCCTGACCCTTTTTGACGATCCTATCAAATTCTCTCTTTGTCACCGGCATCACCGACAGCCGGCTCTGTTTGATCAGGCCGATGTCCTGCAAGCGGGCGTCCTGCTTGATCTCACGCAGGCTGACCGGCCGGGCCAGAGCCTGGACCGGTTCCAGATCGACCACCACCCAGCGCTCGTCGTCGGTGGTCGGGTCCTGGTAGGCTTCCCGGGTGACGCGGGCCACCCCAACAACGGCCAGCCCCTCGTTGCTGTGATAGTACAAGACCTGATCGTCGACCTTCATGGCTTGCAGATTGTTGCGGGCCTGATAGTTGCGCACGCCGTCCCAGTAGGTCGAGCCGTCCTGGCAGAACTGCTCCCAGGAGTATTTGTACGGTTCCGATTTGACTAACCAGTAGTGCATGGCGTCCTCGTGTGACCGCGTTGACCCCTTCCGGCATATCAACGCTGTTCCATTCTCCCGCGGGTGTAGCACGCCTGAGCGCGCCCCGACAAGACTGGCCGCGGCTGGGAGGACCTCGGTGTGAATGCCCCCTGGAGGGCAACCAGCCCGCTCCAGAAATCCCCCTGCGCTTCGCGCCCTTCGACAGGGCTCAGGACAGGCTTCCCCCTT
>JAAXHF010000402.1 GCA_012271025.1 Deltaproteobacteria bacterium
CCGTTCGCCATGCTGGCCCAGACCTGGATGATGCGCGACCATCAGCTCGTGTGGCGGGAATATCACGATATCCTTGAGCGGATGAACGCCACCATCCTGGAGTACACCCGCGGCATGGCGATCATCAAAGCCTTTAATCACACCACCGAATCCTTCGCCCGCTTCGCCCAGACCGTCCGCGAGCACCGCGATTTTACAGCCCGGCTGACCCACGACACCACGCTGCCGTACACGCTGTACTCGCTCCTGATCAGCGCCAATCTGTTCGTTCTGTTGCCGGTCGGGGTGTGGTTGCACCTTGGCGGCAGCCTCGATATTCCGACCCTGGTCCTGTTCCTCTTTCTGGGCATCGGTATCACCATCCCCTGCCAGCGGCTGATGTTCTTCTTCGGCCAGTTCATGCAGCTGGCCGAAGGCGCCAAGCGGGTCGAGCGGATACTCCGTCAGCCCGCCCTGCCCGAGCCCTCACAGTCCAGCCTGCCCCAGGGCCATGCGGTCAGCTTCGAGCAGGTTGATTTCTCGTACACCGACCAGGGCGAAACCCTGCGCCAGGTCAGCTTCACCGCCCCGTCACGCAAAGTCACGACTCTCGTCGGTCCGTCGGGCGCCGGCAAAACAACGGTCGCCCGACTCATCGCCCGTTTCTGGGACGTGGACTGCGGCGCTGTGCTGATCGGCGGGGTGGATGTCCGGGCAATGGGCGGTGATCAGCTCATGGAGCAGGTGAGCTTTGTCTTCCAGGATGTCTTTTTGTTCAACGACAGCGTGGCCAATAATATTCGGATGGGACGGCCTGGGGCGACGCACGACGAGGTGATGGCTGCGGCGCGGGCGGCCCGCTGTCACGACTTCATCACCGACCTGCCCCAGGGCTATGAGACTCTCATCGGCGAACGCGGCGCCCGCCTGTCGGGCGGCGAGAAGCAGCGCCTGTCCATTGCGCGGGCCATCCTCAAGGACGCGCCCATTCTCGTTCTGGACGAGGCCACAGCGTTTGCCGATCCGTACACCGAGTCCCTGATCCAGCAGGCGCTGGCCGCGCTGAGCCGCAACAAGACGGTCATCGTTATTGCCCATCGCCTGTCGACCATCACCGAGGCCGACTCCATCGTCGTGTTTCAGGCTGGCCGGGTGGAGGCCCAGGGCCGGCATCAGGATCTCCTCTCCAGCAGTGACACCTACCGGCGCATGTGGCAGGCGCACCGCTCGGCACGCAGCTGGTCGTTTACCCGGGAAACGGTCGCAGAAAGGAAAGCCACGGCATGATTCAGCGGGGTTTTGGGCTGGCCGGCCGCACCGATGCTCAGTTGATCCGGGGCGTTGTCTTCAAAATCCTGGACGCCTTTCTTCAGGGCGCGCCGATCGGCTTTCTGTACCTGGCCCTCCAGGAACTCTTTTCGGGCACGCCGGACGCCTCCCGGCTGATGTGGCTGGTGGTCGGGATCGGCGGGTGTCTCATCCTGCAGGGGCTGGCCTTTTACCGCTCGACGCTGGACGTTTTTCTGTCGACCTACTCGCTGATGGCCGATATGCGGTGGCGGATGGGAGAACACCTGCGGCGGCTGCCGATGGGCTTTTTTTCCGACCGCCGGTCCGGCGACCTGAACGCCGTCCTCACCCTGGATGTCGCCCAGGTCGAAGAGGTTTTTACCCACATCTACGCCCTGCTGGTAGCCATGCTGGCCCTGCCCATCTTTGTCGCGCTGATTCTGGTGTGGATGGACTGGCGCATGGCCCTGGCCAGCCTGGCCACGCTTCCGCTGGCCATTCCGGCCCTGATGGCGGGTCAGTACCTGGTCCGACGCAACGGACAAAAGCGCGCCCAGGCGCAGATCGACGTCATCTCGCGGATGATCGAGTATGTCCAGGGCATGCCCGTGTTGAAAGCCTGCCGTCTGGTCGGACCGCGTTTTCAGCAGTTGGAGCGGGCGCTGGCCGACTTTCGTCGGAAAAGTTTTCGGCTCGAAGCCATACCCGCTCCGTTTATTCTTGGCTATGCCATCATTCTGGAACTCGGCTTTGTGTTCGTGCTGTTTGTCGGGACGTATCTGCTGCTGGGCGGCGCACTCAGTGTTCCCGTCCTTCTGATGTTTCTGGTTATCAGCCTGCGCTTTTACCACCCGCTCCAACAGGTCGGCACCTATCTGGCACAGCTGCGCTATTTCCGCCTGTCCTTCGACCGTATCCAGGCGGTTCTGGACGAACGGCCGTTGCCGGAACCGGCCGACGATCCCTATCTTGCGCGTTTTGACATCGCTTTTGACTCGGTGTCGTTTCGCTATGCGGAAGAGCCGGTGCTGGACCGGGTGAGTTTCTCCATACCCGAGCGGAGTGTGACCGCCCTGGTCGGGCCGTCCGGCTCGGGCAAGACCACCATTGCCAATCTGATCGCGCGTTTCTGGGACGTGCAGGCCGGGGCGGTGTGTATTGGCGGGCGGAATATCACCGAGCTGCGAACCGAGCGGCTGCTGTCGTATATCAGCATGGTCTTGCAGGACGTGTATCTGTTTCGCGACACGGTTTTGAACAATATCCGGCTGGGCCGGCCGGACGCCAGCGTCGAGGAGGTCGAGGCGGCGGCGCGGGCGGCCCAGTGCCACGACTTCATAACGCGACTGCCGAACGGCTATGACACGCTGATCGGAGAAGGCGGCTCAACCCTGTCGGGCGGCGAGCAACAACGCCTGTCCATCGCCCGGGCGATCATCAAAGACGCGCCGATCATCCTGCTCGACGAAGCCACGGCCTCGCTCGACCCGGAAAACGAGGCCCTGATCCAGCACGGCTTCCAGGCCCTGGTCCGGGACAAAACCCTGGTGGTGATTGCCCACCGTCTGGCGACCATCCAGCATGCCGACCAGATTCTGGTCCTGGATCAGGGCCGGATTGTCGAGCGGGGCAGGCATGCCGATCTCCTGGCCCTGAACGGCCTGTACGCCCGCCTGTGGCGGGAACAGGCGCGGGCGCACGGCTGGAAGATGGCCGCCTGAGGCGAGCGTCCACCACAGGCGGACCGAACGTTCAGCCGCAAGCAGTGGGACGCGGGGTATGGCTGAGATAGGTCCGTGGACTCACGCCGAACTTCTTGCGAAAGGCGGCCGAAAAATGGCTCGGGTTGGTATAGCCGACAGCGCAGGCCACTTCGGCCACATTCAGCTCATTCTCGCCCAGCAGCTGCCGCGCCCGCTCCATGCGCTGATTGTGCAGGTAGCCGAACGCCGTGGTGCCAAAGACCTGACGGAAGCCTCGCTTGAGCTTGCAGTCGTTGAGTCCAACCTGACGCGCCAGGGCCAGCAGGCCGGGTGGCTCCTCTATATTGGCCAGCAGAATATCGCGGGCGGCATGGATGCGCTCCACATCCGTGGCGCGCAGAGGCGCGGTCGCGCTCTGGGCTTCGTCGCGCGCCTGATCAAGAAACAGGGCAATCAGTTCGAGCGCCTTGCTCTCCAGATACAGTCGCTGTGTCGCGCCCCGGTAGGGACAGGCCAGCAACTGCGATAACACCACCCGAGCGGCAGGTGTGATTTGCCGGAAGTCAAAGAACAGGGTCTGCTGAGAGCCGTCGAGAATCCGCCGGAGTGGGGTGGGCAGGCCCGCTTCGTCGCCCGCGACAAAAGTGCCGAGGAGACTCGGCTCAATGCCCAGGCCGACCACCAGAATCCGCTGACGTGGGGCGTGGGTTGCGGTTCCCCGGAAATCCGGGCTGAAGGACAGGCTGCTCTGATCGCGGCAAACCCGCAGCTCGCCTTTGCTGCCCTCAAGCGCATAGCGCATATCTCCGGCAAGACAGAACCCAAACCCGACCTGGCTGAACCCGCTGAAATCGCCATCGAGCAGAAACGCCTGGCTGAAGGTGGAATCGTGGATCATGAGGTCGAGACCGGCTCGCAGTTGCAGTCCGTGAAAATATCCGCTGCCCAGCTCCTCGGGCCATTCCAGCCTCTCCCCGCTCCCGTCTGTCCGCCTGTTCGCGCCGGTCTGCGCCTCAAGGCCGGCCATGTACTCGGTCAGGTTCGTCGCTTCAATGCGTATCTTCACCGGTCGATCTCTCCAGTGGGATAAGTCTGAATACCTAGATCATAGTTGAAATTGAAAGTCAATTTCATTATTGTGACCGGATGCAAAAGACCCTGGCAGATCTCAGACCCTCCGAGTCCGGGCAAATTCACGCCATCAGCGGCGCCGACGGCATCTCCCACCGTTTGGCCGAACTCGGCTTTACCCGAGGCCAAATGGTCGAGGTCATCCGCTTTGCTCCGTTGGGCGATCCCATTCAGATTCGCATCCGTGGCTTCCAGCTCGCCCTGCGCCGTCAAGAAGCCACCCGCGTCCTGCTTGCCTCCCCAGCCCCCAGTGCATAAGAAGACAGTCGTGTATGGCCAGTCTCTCCCCTTCTGAATCCGTTGAGTTGTCCGTCAGCGCCGGACGCCGCTACCGGGTGGCGGTGGTTGGCAACCCCAATACGGGCAAGACCACCCTGTTCAACGCCCTGACCGGCCTGAGCCAGCATACCGGCAACTATCCCGGTGTCACGGTGGAAAGCGCGCTGGGAGAATTCCGCGAAGACCAGGATCGTTTTCTGGTGGTGGATCTGCCCGGGACCTACTCGCTGGCCGCCCGTGCCCCGGATGAGATGATTGCGGTGTCGGTGCTGCTGGGTCGCGGCAAAGGCGTGGCCCAGCCGGACGTGATTGTGTGTGTGGTCGATGCCACCAATCTCGACCGCAACCTCTACCTGGCGACCCAGGTCATTGATATCGGGCTGCCGCTGGTCATTGCCCTGACCATGACCGATCTGGCCGACAAGCAGGGACTCCGACTCAATATTCCCGAACTCGAACGCCGCCTGGGCGTCCCGATTGTGCCTGTTCAGGCAGCAAAACACAGCGGGCTGGCACGCCTGCGGCGGGCGATTCGGACCGCCGCCCGGGAGGCACCCAGACCACCGCGCCCGGTCCGTCTGCCCGCCCCTGTCGAACACGAGGCCGAGGCGCTTAGCGCCAGTCTGTCCCCGGCCGGGCTGTCGGCCGCCTTTGCCGAACGGGTGCTGCTCGACACGGACGGCCTGTTGGAACACGACCTCATTGGCGAGCGTGGCAGCCCGGCCCGCACCGAACTCCAGGCCGCCCGGCAGCGCCTGGCCACGGCTGGAGTCAAGGTGCCCCAGGTTGAGGTGACGCAGCGCTATGCGTGGATCGCCCAAACCGTTGCCGCCGGGCTTGAGACGCGGACGACTGACACGGCCACGACACCGTCCTGGAGCGAGCGCATTGATGCGCTGGTGACGCATAAGGTCTGGGGTCTGGCGATCTTCCTGCTGACCATGGCCGTCACCTTCCAGTCGATCTTCTCCTGGGCCGTCCCGGCCATCGACGCTGTTGACGGCCTGTTCTCGGCCCTCGGCGCCTGGGTCGGGGGCAGCCTGGCCGAGGGCCCGCTGCGGAGCCTGATCGTCGATGGCATTATTGGCGGGGTTGGAGCGGTGGTGGTGTTCGTGCCCCAGATTGCCATCCTGTTCGGCCTCCTCGGCCTGCTCGAAGACTCCGGGTATATGGCCCGGGCGGCGTTCTTGATGGACCGTCTGCTGGCCGGCTTCGGCCTGTCGGGGCGGAGTTTTATCCCGCTGCTGTCGTCTTTTGCGTGCGCGGTGCCGGGCATCATGTCGGCCCGCACCATCGAGAACCAGCGCGACCGGATCGCCACCATTCTGATTGCCCCGCTGATGAGCTGTAGCGCCCGTCTGCCGGTGTATGTGTTGTTGATCTCGGCCTTTATTCCGGCCCAGACCGTGTGGGGTGTGGTCGGGCTTCAGGGGCTGACCCTGTTTGCCATGTACCTGATCGGGCTGCTCGTCGCCCCGCCGATCGCCCTGGTGCTCAAGCGGACGATACTGGCCGGCGAGCCCGTGCCCTTTCTGCTCGAATTGCCGGCCTTCAAGGTCCCGGCCTGGCGGGTGGTGGTCTTCCGCATGTATGACCGCAGCCTGGCCTTTCTGAAACGGGCCGGCACGATCATCCTGGCTACCACCATCCTGGTCTGGGCCTTATCCTACTACCCCTACTCGGATCAGATCACCCACGAGTTTGCCGCCCGACGGGCCGCAGCCCCGGCCGCCGCACAGGACAGCCTGGCGGTTGAAGAAGCCGGTGAGCGTCTGCGCCAGAGTTATCTGGGCCGGGCCGGGCAGACGATCGAGCCGCTCGTCGAGCCGCTCGGCTGGGACTGGAAGATCGGCATGGCGACCCTGGCCAGCTTTCCGGCCCGCGAGGTGATCATCGCCGCCCTGGGCACGATCTATAACCTGGGCAGCGAGCAGGACGAGTCCAGCCTTGAGCTGCGTGACGCCATGCGGGCCGAACGCCGGCCGGACGGCCGACCGGTCTATACCCCGCTGGTCGCGCTGTCGATCATGGTCTTTTTTGCCCTGTGCTGCCAGTGTGGGGCGACCCTGGCGACGATTAAACGCGAGACCAATTCCTGGGGCTATCCGGTCTTCACTTTTGTGTATATGACGGGTCTGGCCTACCTTGGTGCCCTGGGGGTGTATCAGCTCGGCAGTCGTCTGACCGGCTGAGCGGAAAGAGTCGCCGTATGGATGTCCAGACCTTGCTCGTCCTGCCCATTGTCGCCGTGGCCGCCGTGTATGTCGGCCGGCGGCTGTGGCCGCGCCGTCGAGAGAAGGCCGGCTGTGAGAGCTGTCCCCAAAACCGGAACCGGACCGATGATTATGCGTGAGCCCGTCCCGTTCGCTTGACATCGCGGGCCGGGACAAGATAATGGCAGGGATTCGAAGCCACGCTGGCGAGGCGCTCAGAGGAGGGACAATGGATCAGGAACGACAAGCTGAGACACACGAACCCTGGCTCTCGTTGACGGCCGAAGCGGTCAAAATGGTCAAGCGCAGCCTGGCAATCAAGGGCGTTGACAACTGGGGACTGCGTATGACCGTGTCCGGCGGAGGCTGTAAAGGCTTCCAGTACAGCCTCAACCTCGAACGCGCGGCTCGTGACGACGATCACGTCGTCGTCCAGGACGGCATCACCACCTATCTCGATCCGACCAGCGCCCGCCACCTGCGGGGCACCCGACTGGACTATGTGACCAACCGGCACGGGACCGGCTTTCATTTTTTCGGGCTCGACGTGGAGCGCACAATTGGCTGCGGCTCGCCCATTCTGCTGCGCGGCTGCATTGAGAACAACACCCGGACCGAGGGCTGTGTGCTGTGCGCCCAGCGACCGCTGATGGACATCGACCTGGATGCGGCGACCGATTTCATCGACCGCCGGCAGAGTATCTCTC
>JAAXHF010000225.1 GCA_012271025.1 Deltaproteobacteria bacterium
GGGTTTGAAACCCGCCCCTACAAGGCCACCTCCTCAGCCCACTCCTGTCGCCTATACCAGCGCCTCAGCGGCAGGCGGGCATGACCTTGTCGGCAAACAGCTCCATCGAGCGCCGAACGGTGGCATGGTCAACCAGCCCACCCTGGTTGAAGTAGCAGATAAACTCTGTGGTCTGGAATTCTTCCTGCAACGCTTTGACCCGCTCGATACAGTAGGCCGGGTCGCCAAAGATCCCGCCAATTTTCTCAACCCCCTCGTAGGATACCCGCTCAAGACGCTCCTGGAGCTGTTTATACGCTTCGTAGCTCTTAATTGTCGCCCCGGCCAGGGGCTTCACCACCTGACTGGCCATCTCAAAGAAGTGCATCAGACTCTTTTCACACTCCTGACGCGCCTGAGCCCGGCTGTCCGACACATGGACCGGGAAGGCCAGCGCAATGTCCTGCTTGACCCCGGCCGGCAGCGCGTCACGGTGCGTAGCCAGATATTCGCGCAGCTTGTCGGGCGGATTGATCAGGGGTGAGGCAAAGATCGGTAGCCCCTGTTCGCCGGCCAGGACAAAGGTATCGGGACTGTTGGCGGCAATCCGAACCGGCGGATAGGGCTTCTGAACCGGCTTGGGCGTCAGGGTCAGGTCGCTGACCTGATAATACTTGCCCTGATAGGTCAGCTTGTCGCTCGTCCAGGCCTTGAGGATGGCGTCCAGGCATTCCTCAAAGCGCTCCCGACTCTCCTCCTGGGGCACGTTATAGCCCGAGAAATACACCGGCGCGGCCCCCCGTCCGACCCCGAACTCCAGACGGCCGCCGCTCAGCACATCGGCCGTGGCCGCGTCCTCGGCCATTTTGACCGGGCTATGCAGGGGCAGCAGCGTCACTGCGGTGCCGAGCCGGATGCGCTTCGTGCGTTGGGCCGCAGCCGACAGCACCATCAGCGGCGAGGGCAGACACGAGATCCCGGGCATGAAGTGGAGTTCGCCCAGCCAGGCCGTGTCCAGTCCCAACCCGTCGCCCAGTTCGATCTGGGCCAGAATATCTTCATAGCGCTGGCTGTCCGATTGCCAGTCGGCACGTGGGAGCTGATCAAAAAATCCAAAGCGCATGTTCTCCTCCTTGGTGTGTCAGCGGACGCATAGCCCTAGGTCCGCAAGCGCGCATACACGTCGCCCGAAGCGCCGTCCGGGGGCAGGCTCTTGAGTTGAGCCACCATGTCGTCAGGGCTGAGCCACGAGGCCGACTCCAAAAGATAGGATTCGCCCAGGGCGGCCGGTTTCCAGTTAAACGTATACGTCCCCAGCTCGCCCAGGCGCGCAATGCAGCCCAGCGCGGTATCCAGGGCGGCCGGAATGTACTCAAAGGACAGGGCCGGCAGCGGCTGGGACAGGCCGCGCAGCACCTCCAGTTCGTATCCCTCAACGTCGATCTTGCAAAACGCCGGTCTGCCGTACTCGGCGATCAGGCGATCAAGCGTGGTGACCGACACGCTGACGCTGGTATCCCAGCGCACCCAGGCAAAGGACTCGACGCGCTGGACCGTGTCGATCCACTCCCGCGACAGGCTGCTGACCGTCGGGGTGCGTTGGCTCACGTGTAGAGCCTGGGTGCCGGGGACCGCGCCGACCGCCTGTTCAACCAGGGTGATGGACGGATGACGGCGGTAGCAGCGCTTCAGGAAACGCATACACGCGGGCTGCGGCTCGACTCCGACCACCCGCGCGCCCAGGCGCGACCAGACCCGTAGCTGGTTACCAACGTGGGCACCGATGTCAAAACACAGGTCGCCGGCCTGGATGAATTGGGCGTAGAAACGGGCCAGCTGGCGGCTGCGAAAGGGAATCGCGTAATACATGAGCAGCGAGCGCAGCAGGCCCAGCTGTCCTGCACTCAGACCGAAGCGCATCCTGATCGTCTCGTTTCCTCCTGATACCCACCCGAGCCGGGATCAGGACTGCCGGCGGGCGCAGACCGTCTATCCCTGCGCGCCCTGATCGGCCAGTTCCGCAACCTGCTCGGGTCGCTCAATCGGTTCCGGAACAACCAGAAAATACAATACCAGGGCCGCAATCAACAACACCCCGGCAATGACCAGAAACGGCAGCGACCAGTCCCCGGTTGCCGCTACCAGAAAGCCAGCGCTCATCGGCCCGAAGATACCGGCAAAATTGCCCGCCCCATTCATCACCCCGGAAATCGTCCCGGTCTGTTTGGCGTCCAGCTCGAGCGGCACCGCCCAGCAGGCGCCGCCGCCAAGGCTGGCCAGATACATGTACAGGGTGAGACACACGACCGACACCGCCGCCCACGGCACCAGAGCGGCGGCCACAATCATCGGCACGCCCAGCAGGGTACACAGCGCCGGCGCGCGGACGCGGGCGAAGCGCTTGCTGAAACCGCGCCGCAGCAGGACATCCGAGAGCGTCCCGCCGCTGATTGCCCCGACAAAGCCGGCCACCGTCGGCAGCATGCCCAGCCAGCCCATGGCCTGCATGGAAAAGCCACGCGCGTGCACCAGATAGGTCGGCAGCCACAAGATCACCATCCACAGGCCGTAGACCATGCACAGATAGCCGAACGACAGCCACAGCACCTGGGGAGACCGCAGCACCGCCCGCAGCGAGCCGCCGGTCTGGGGACGCTCGGCCAGATTGGCCTCAATCTCCTGGCGCTCGGCGTGGCTGATCCGCGGATGCTCGGCCGGGCTGTTGGTCGCAAACAGCAGCCACGCCAGCAGCCACACGCCGCCCAGCGCGGCGTTGAAGTAAAAGACCGCCGGCCAGGAAAAGCTCAGCACAATCCAGGTGGTGACCGGATAGGCCAGAGCCTGTCCCAGTTGGGCGCCGGACAGGCTCACGGTCAGCGCCCGGCCGTACTCGTGGCGCGGAAACCAGCGCGAGGCCAGCGCGGCGTAGGACGGGAAGCAGACCGCCTCGAACAGGCCAACGCTGAAGCGGATGGCCAGCATCAGCCCAAAAGCCAGCGCGCCGAGCGGCGTCAGGGCGGTGAACACGGAAAAGCCGATACACGCCACGGCCAGTACCCGGCAGGTATTCCAGCGGTCGGCCAGCATGCCGCCGGGAATCTGCAACAGCGTGTAGCCAATGAGAAAGGCCGAGAAGATCAGGCCAAAGCGGGCTTCGTCCCAGCCCAGCGCCAGCATCATGACCGGGGCGGCGACTGAGATATTGACCCGGTCGGCGTAGTTGATCATGCTGCCGCCGGCCAGCAGTCCAACCAGCCGGTAGCGAACGGGCCAGGCCATCGTCTGCCTCCTTTGTGTTCTGCGCGGTCGGCCGGGGAGGGGTACGACGGCGCAAACGCCCGAATCCTACTCCAAGTCGGCCGTCGCGGTCAAAGGAAAAAACGGGACACGGACGGCTCCCCATGGCCCGTCTGCGGATGGGCGCGGACCGGCGTTTGACAGACCTCCGCACATGCACTAGACGGGGGACAAAGGAGGGACAGCATGGCACGACTCAGTCTGGTTGAGGAAAAACAATTCCGCCCGGAATATGCCCAGCTCGTGGAACGGGTGCGCGACGCCGACGGCTATGTGAGTTTTCTGAGCATCATGGGCCACCGCCAGGAGGTGGTGGAGCCGATGTGGAAGGCGTATGTCGATATGTTCGAGGGCGGTATCGTCGAGCCGCAACTCAAAGAGCTGGTCCGCATCAAAATCGCCTACCTGAACGGGTGTCTGTTTTGACAGGGTTTTCGCTATGCATCGGTGATGCAAAAAGGCCTGACCGAAGAAAAAATCGCCCAACTCGAAAACTACCAGGACAGCCCGGCCTTCAGCCCGCGCGAAAAGAGCGCCATCAGATACGCCGAGAAGCTGGCCGTTGACCATGATTCGATTGATAACGACGAGTTCTTTATCGGCCTCCAACAGCATTTCTCCGACGCCGAGATTGTCGAGCTGAGCATCGTCATCGGCTTTGATATCGCCTTTGGGCGTCTGTTGCGCGTGTTCGACGCCGATCCCAAAACCTGCGAGCTGCCGGGAACACAGAGAGTGAATATACCGGAGCCTGCTCCGACCGCGCTCAGAGCCTAGTTCAGCACGGGTCGCGCCAAGCCTGGGGAAAAGGGGCCGCGTGCTCCTCCCCCGCTTTCGCCGGCGCGCGGTAGGTGTCCACACCCCCTCCCGCGCGTTCAGTCAGGCGATAAAGGTCCCGACCTCTTCCTAGGAAGCCGCTTCCGGTCGAGATCAGTGGCTACGAATAACTCCACATGCGGCCCGAGCGCCACCGGCGCACCCGGCTTCCTCGCCGTCCGGACAATACGTATCTGGATCGACGTGAACGATGAAAGCGCTCCCGTCCTCATCGAACACTGACAGTGGTCCTTCAGACAGGGTTACGCGCGAGGTGGTGGCCAGGAGGTTGCCCTGTCCGCTGTCGTCAACAGTCAGATTTATCAAATCGCCAGCGTGAAAAGGGTGGTTGCCATCCGGACTTGAGTTGCTGTTCGGCCCAGGATCGAAGTGTCCCTTGGCAGCTGAGCAGGGACTGCATTCGCCCGTCTCATGAATATGGAGCGCGTGCTGGCCAGCTTCGAGGCCGCGACGGACCCGGACGAGGAGATCGACGAGCTTCACTCCCTCGGACGATGGACGCTCCCGCAGGAAGACAGACCCGATCCGCGGTCCCCAAGGATCGTCACACGAGCGAAGGATCGCGCGGGCCGTGTGCTCCTCAATGTCAATGTCTTGGAGTTCCTCAGCGCGTGACTCCAGAGCTGAGCTTGCAAGGGCGAGCAGGCATGCACCGGCCGCGCCAGCCCTGAGCATAGCTGTCCCTCTTGACCTCAGCAAACGTTGAACAACCTTCATCGCACTGCCTCCTATGCCGGTAGCGTTTCGACCAGCATAGGAGACGCTCATTCGCTGTCAAGGACAAAGGCGATCCTGGCCGCGGCCGGGGAGACAGGGCAATACAGTCCGGGTGGAACGGCGCGAAGCAGCGGTGGACGGTCCACCCCGTACCTCGCTCCTCCATCGCTGTACGTATCTCTTGCTTCCGATTCGCGGACGCAGTAATAACGGAGAGAAGCCAAGCCTATTGTTGTTCCGACCATGGACGCAGCAACGCTAAAGGAGGGAGAGACATGGCAGAATTTGATATCGTGATCAAAGATGGGACGATTATCGACGGCACCAAGGTGCCGCGCTACCGCGCCGACCTAGGGATCAAGAACGGCAAGGTAGCCAAGATCGGCCGGCTGCAAGCCGGCGATGCAGCCCGGGTCATTGACGCCAGCGGGCTGATTGTCGCCCCGGGCGCGATCGATCTGCACACTCACTATGACGCCCAGATCCACTGGGACCCCTACTGCACGATCGGCAGCTGGCACGGAATCACGTCGGTGACGCTGGGCAACTGCGGCTTCGGCTTTGCCCCGCTGCGGGCGCAGGATGCCGAGCGAGCGATGCTGGCCCTGTCGCGCAACGAGGCGATTCCGCTCGAACCCATGCAGGTCTCGATCAAGGTGGACTGGGAGACCTTTCCCCAGTATATGGACCGCCTCGAACGGCTCCCTCTGGGGGTCAACATCTCGCAGCTGTTTCCGATTTCGCCGGCCGTGGCGTATGAGATGGGCGGCTTTGACGAGGCCAAAAAACGGCTGCCGAGCGATAAGGACATGGAGCGCATCCTGCGCCACTTTCACGGGGCGATGCAGTCCGGCGCCGCCGGCTGGTCGACCCAGCGCCTGATTTCGCGCGGCGCCCTGCAGCGCGACTATGACGGCACGCCGATGATTTCGGACATCCTGCCCGAGGATTTCTATCTGACCATGGCCCGCGAGCTGGGCAAGAGCGGCGGCGACGGCTTTATCCAGATCACCCAGTCCACGGTCGAGGCCGACCAGTCAGCCTTCGGCACTCAGGGTGATATCGACTTCAGCGCCCAGATGGCCTCGGAGAGCGGCTGCTCGGTGTTGTTCAACGCCATCGTGGTCAACGACCGTTTTCCCGAAGTCCACCAAGCCCAGCTACAGCGCATTGCCGAGCATAACGCCGAGGGCCGGCGGGTGCTGGGACAGGGTTTGACCACCCGCATGCCGGCCCGGCTGACCCTGGAGGACTGGAACCTGTTTGACGACAGCGAGGCCTGGCGCAACGCCACGGTCGGCACGGTTGAGGAGCGCAAAGCCAAGCTGTCCGACCCGCAGATGCGCAAGGCGCTCCAGCAGGACTTCGACAGCCCGAAATCGAGCGACTTTCTGTTTGGCGAGCTGCCCAAGTTCATCGCTCGCAAGGTGCGCCACCCGGGTCTCAAAGACCAGTACGAGGGTCTGTCGATCTCCCAGATTGCCGAGCGGGAGAACAAACACCCGATTGACGCCATGCTCGACCTGTCGGTGGCCGACGACCTCAGGACCGAGTGGGCCGGCCCGGTCACCGCAGCCAAGGTGGAAAACTTCAAGGAGCTGATGGAGTCCCCCTATGTGCTGCCCGGCGTGTCGGACGGCGGGGCGCACGTCAAGTTCATCACCCCGTCCATCTATCCGACCGAGGTCTTGGCCTGGATGTCACGCGATGCCGGGCTGCTGAGCCTGGAGGAGGCCCACTTCCGGCTGAGCGGGCTGATGGCCTGGGCGTCGTGCATCAAGGATCGGGGCACCCTGCGCGAGGGCAATGCCGCCGATATCATGATTTACGATCTGGACAAGCTGAACGCTCTGCCCGACGAGATCGTCCACGATCTGCCGGCCGGCGAGTGGCGACGGGTGCAGCGGGCCGAGGGCTATCGCTATATCATGGTCAACGGCGAGCCGATCTTTGAGGACGGCAACTGCACCGGGGCGACCCCGGGCAAACTGCTGCGCGGCGGCCAGGCGCGCTAATCTGGACCTGAGAGGATCGCTCGGATTCTCTCAAGCCTGTCCCCGGGGAACTCGCGTCCCCGGGGAAGGAGGAACGCTATGGATATGACACAACGGCTCGACCCGGAACTGGCAGCTCCGCTGGACGCCTGGCTCAAGGCCACCGGCGGCGGGATCAAGCTGCACGACATTCCGGCCGCGCGGCGCATGATGGACGAGTTGATCGCCGCCCAAATGGCCAAGGTGCCGCCGATTGAGGGGGTCAGCTCCGAGGATCATCAGGCGCCCGGTCCTGAGGGTGACCCCGAGGTCTTCGTTCGGGTCTACCAGCCGACCGACCGGCCGGACAGCCTGCCGGCTCTGCTGTGGATTCACGGCGGCGGCTACGTCCTGGGCAGCGTTGAGCGGGACGACTTCCTGGCCAAGCATCTGGCCAGGGTCGGGCAGTGTGTGGTGGCCTCTGTCGAATATCGGCTGGCCCCCGAGCATCCCTTCCCCGCTCCGGTCGATGATTCGGTGGCCGCCTACCGGTGGCTGCTCGGACAAGGGATTCAGGCCTC
>JAAXHF010000462.1:0-18957 GCA_012271025.1 Deltaproteobacteria bacterium
CGGTCAAGGGAAAAAGCGTTAAGCCATATGGTCCAGCTTGCCTTTCAGCAGGACGGTCCGGCACTCTGGAGCCAGTCTCCGACCACAATCGTCCAGCCCACGCCAATAATCGAGCCAAAGGTAATAGCGAAAAACTGAAACGGCCCGAGCTGTTGCTTTAGGACCGGTGTGGGTGAAACTTGTGACTGGTACTTTAAGGCCCTGAGGCGCACAATTTGAACTTGGAGGATTACCACTGATGGAGACCAACGGTATCAAAGTGAACATGACCCCTTCTCACCCAGGCGACTTCATCCGCGCCGAGGTCATTGAAGAGTTGGGGCTGAGCATCACAAAAGCGGCCGCAATTCTTGGTGTACGACGGACAACACTTTCGGCAGTCTTGAACGCCAAGGCCGCCTTATCGCCGGAGATGGCATTTCGTGTTGAACAGGCATTTGACGTGAGCATGGACCTACTCCTACGGATGCAGGCCTGGTATGACGCGTCGCAGATGCGTGCCCGAGCGCATGAGATCAGCGTTCAGCGCTATGAGCCCGTCTGAGCGGCATCCGTGCCGGAGCGTAGAGCAGTAACGTTGCGGTCAAGCTGATTGGAGGTTCGGCACGCTCCGCTCCAGCCGGTCTTTGCGCTTCGGCCAGTCCGGCAGTACCCGGTCCAGCCGGGCGAAGAAGGCCGGTCCGTGATGGGGCTCGGCGATATGGCAAAGCTCATGGGTGATGACGTAGTCGATCGCATCGACCGGCGCTTCGATCAGGCGGCGATTGAGCAGCAGCCGCGCGGTCGGCGACATTGATCCCCAGCGCCGGCGCAACTGTCGGACGATGAGCCTCCGTGGCCGGAAAAATTCCGGGTCCGAAAACCGCGCCAGATTCACCTCCAGCCGTTCTGCAAACTTTAGACGCGCCCGGTCGCGGTACCAGCCTTCAACAAGCTCGCGCGTGACCTCCGCCCGGTCGGGTTCGCGGCTCTGGACAAGGATAAAGCCGCGGGTCAGCTTGACCACCGCCCGCACATGGGGAACCACTTTCAGGCGGTACTGCCGTCCGAGATAGCGATGGGTTTCCCCAGCCACGAAACGCCGCGCCGGTGTCTGCGGCAGATACCGGGCGAAGAAGCGCTGCTGCCGGCGCACCCAGGCCGCGCGCTTGCGCACCTTCTCGGCGATGGCTTCCAGTGAGGCGTTGAGAGGCGCAGCAACAACAATCGTCGTATCTGGCTCCACGCCGATCTCCAGGGTCGTTCGCTTACGGCGCACCACGGTGAACTCAATCGTATGGGCGCCGTAGCGGACGCGATGCCGCTCGGCCGTCATCCGGGAAACCTTGCCTTGGCCAGACTCATGATCTTGGACTCAAGGTCGTCCATCACCTCAACGGAGAGTTCAATGCCTTCCTCATCGCGAAGGACATCAAAGAAGTAGTCGTCAATAGCGTTGCGTAAGCTGTTCTGGGCGATGTCGTTGGACCACATGTCAACGATGTGGTGGGCCTTGACGATGTCAAGGAGGGCAAGGGCAATGTTGGCGGCTTCGACTTTGTCGACCGGCTTGCCGTCCGCGCTGACGAGCCTTCCGCCAAGAATGCCGAAGAACGCCTGACCGTCATCGTTGCCTTTGATCGGATCGGGCACCTCGCGGCCGTGATCCCTGCGGGCGACCTTGGTGGCCAACTCGATCACCTTGTTGAGATAGTCGCGCTCGGAAATCCGTCTGGCACGGTAATCGCGGATCGTCGCCTCCAGCAACTCCGAGAATCGTTGGTAAAACGTCGGGTCCTCCTCCAGCTTCTCGGTGATAGTCCGCCGGGTGGCGCTGGCGATACGGTCGGCCTTGGAGGCGTCGGAAATACCTGTCTCCTCAACGATCACCTTCAGGGCCTCGGGGTCGTTGATGTTGACGAGTCCGATGAGGGTTTCTGCCGGCCTGGCGATCACATGGTCATTGAGCAGCCTCTGTATCTTGGGCTCAAACTCCTGAACGTCAACTGTCTCCTGATAGCGCAAGCGGACCGCGTGCCGCAGTTCCGAGAATCGCTTCCAGTCGCGCTTGAGATCGTCAATCCTCGTCTGGTCGAACACATCGAGAACCTTGTGCGACGAGAGTGAGATATGCAGACAGCGGCCAAAGGCGCGCAGCCGCTCGTAAAAGTCCTGGCGGACGGCCTCGTCCGCCAGAAACTGCTCGAATTGCTCCATATCTCTCTTGTTCCTGACCGGCCGGAAAAGGTCCCATAACTGATCGTGGAGGTGGGGCAGCTTGCGTATCTGTTCCCGCACATCGTGTACCGTACCGGCAAGGTCCGAGGCGTCAAAACCCTGGAAGTCGGTATAGGTGGTCAGCGCCTTATCAAGCTCACCGAGCAGCCCCTCATAGTCGATGATAAAGCCGAACTGCTTCTCGATCCCATCCTCCTCATACAGCCGATTCACCCGCGCAATGGCCTGGAGCAGATTGTGTTCGCGCAGCGACTTGCAGACATACAAGACTGCGTTCCGGGGCACGTCGAATCCGGTCAGAAGCTTGGATACGACGATGAGGATTTCCGGCTCGCCCGCTCCCTTAAAGGCGTCGATGATCTGGCGATTGTACTCGCTCTCCGACCCGTACCGCGTCATCATCCTCTCCCAAAACGCACGAACGAGGTCTTTTGACTCTGTGTCGATCTCCTCGTTCCCCTCGCTGGCGTCGGGCGGAGAAATAACGATTGCGCTGGTTACGTGGCCTATCTCATCGAGCGCCTCCTTGAAGCGGACGGCCGCGGCCTTCGACGGGGCGACGAGTTGGGCCTTGAAGCCGCTGCCCTGCCAATGCCGTCGGAAGTGCTCGGAGATATCGAAGGCTTTGGCGCGGATCGCCTGACTGGTCTTGGCCAGGGCGTCCATGCGCGAGAACTTCCGCTTCAGGTCGGCCCGCTGCTGTTCGGTCAAGCCCTCACTGAGCTTGTCGAACCAGCGGTCAATCATGTCTCCGGTAATCTGCTGTTCGACGATCCGCCCCTCATACAGCAGTGGCACCACGGCCTCGTCGGCAACGGCCTCGTCTATCGCGTAGGTATGGATAAGCCCGCCAAAGGAGGAAAGAGTATTCTTCTCCTTTTGCAGCAGCGGCGTGCCGGTGAAACCGAGGTAGCAGGCGTTCGGCAGGATGCGCCGCATCTTCATGGCCAACTCGCCGTGTCCGCCATACTGACCGGTCTGGCTGCGGTGGCTCTCATCCACCAGCACGAAGATATTGGTGTCCGGGTCGGCCGCTGTGTCGCTACGCGCCGCGATGTCGAATTTGTTGATGATGGTGGTGACCAGTGCCGTCTTGTTGCGAATCAGCTTGAGCAGATGCGCGCCGCTGGTCGTCCGGACGGGCTCCATCTCGCACGACCGGAAGGTGTCCCTGATCTGCCGATCGAGGTCGTCACGGTCGGTCACGATGACGATACGCGGGTTGGGAATGTCTTGGTCGAGCGCCAGGGCACGACCCAGCATGACCATGGTCAGCGATTTGCCCGAGCCCTGGGTGTGCCAGATGACCCCGCCCCTGCGACGACCGTCCGTGTCAAACTGCTTGACCCGTTCCACGGCGCGCCGGATGCCGAAGAACTGCTGGTGGCGGGCGATCTTACGCACGCCGCCGTCAAAGACCGTGAAACGCCGCACCAAGTCGAGCAGGCGCTCGGGCCGACACAGGGCAAAGATGGCGCGATCCTGAGCCGTGATAGCGCGTCCGCCCTCGGCCACGAGATCAGCGAAATGCGACTGCGCGCCGGCGAACGCTCCCGAATAAACGGCCTGGGCTTCGGCGACCGCCAGCGGTCGGTCGATCAAGCCCTGAAGCCGGACCGACGGCCGCTCTGCCGACGGGGTATCGTCCTCAAGCGCGCCGACGAGGGCTGCCCGTTCGGCGGCGTTCGGCACGGCCGCGGCCAGCGAGGCCAGCCGCTCGTCGGCGTCCTCTTCGCGCCAAGCCTGCCAGAACTTTCGCGGCGTCCCGACCGTTGCGTAGCGTGCCTCGCGCCGGTTCAGGCTCAGCAGCACTTGGGCGAAGTGGAAGAGCTGCGGGATGTTGTCTTCGTTCTGGTAGCCGATCAGTTGGCTATCGGCCTTTTTCAGGCTTTCGGTTGGCCGTTTGTTCTCGATGACCACAAAGGGGATGCCGTTGACAAACGCCACAATGTCACAGCGGCAGGTCTGGGTGCTGCCCGTTCGCTCGACCGCCATCTCCGCGGTCACGTGATAGGCGTTGTTGTCCGGGTTTTCCCAATCGACGTAGCGGAACGAGTACGACTTTGAGTCCCCGTCAATGGTCTTGACGATGGTCGTCCCGAGCACGAGGGTATCGTAGATGTCCTGATTGGTGCCGCGCAGGCCCTTGAGCCGGTCGGGCGTGGGCTTCAGCCTGCGTATCGCCTCATGGGCGTCTTCAAGATCAAAAGCATAGTCACGACCCCGGTGGCTGAAGCGGTTGAGCTTCAGCAACTGCTCGACCAGCACCTCATCGAGGGTGACGTTACGCAGCCGTCCGCCGCGCAGGGCCAGGGTCTCGTCCTGAGAGAGCGGCTTAAAGCCTAGCGCCACGAGGAGTTGCAGCGCCGGAATTTGGGACTGGTATTTTTCGGTGGTAGCAAAGCTCATGAGACGCGCCAGAGTTGAAGCTGTGTCCAATCCGCGATGTGGCTGAAATCACGGTCGGTCGTCAACATGACTAGATCGTGACGGATGCAAAGCTGGGCGAGCAGCGCATCAATGGTTCCGACCTGAACGCCGTGGCGGCGGCACTCGTTGTGCAACCCAGCCGCATCAATGTGGTCCTCGCGCCTCGGAACGATCATGGGTAAGACGGCGAAGCGCTCCACGAGCTGTGTCCTAGCCCTCGGTCCCCGATAGCCTTGCAACAATTCTTGCAGCACGATTCCGGTCGTATGAATCGCTTCACCGCCACTAAGCGCATCCCGTAGACGCCGCACCTGGGGTCCCTCGGGGGTCGAATCCCGTCGCAAGGCCAACGACCAGACGCTGGTGTCTAGGAGCAGCATCACCGGCGCGTCCGTTCCCGCTTGTAGTCGTACTCGTCGTCCCAGTCGAGCTTACCAAACAGCTCAAGCAGCCGTTCCTGCTCTCGCCGCGCAATGAACTCCCGCAAGGCTCTGTTGACGGTCGCCTTCTTTGTTTTCTCACCGCTGACTTCCAAGGCTTTGTCGAGCAGTTCCGGGTCTATCGACAGCTTTGTGGCCATTGTGTGACTCTCCGCACGTCGGGATACACGCAAAATACTGATGGTTGGATAATGCGGTCAAGCATCGCCACCGGGCGGACGTTCATGGCTGGCATTCCTGCCGAATCTGATTGCACGGGCGGGCTGTGTAGATACTTCTGCCGCCGAGTGTGCTAAGCTCCCGGCCACAAGAGATGAGCCGCGCAGGAAGGAGACGCCGCATGCAGCAGGCCACGACCAACGGAACCCAGTTTGAGCCCCCGGCCGAGATCAACGTTGAGACCCTGGTCCGCGACGACAAGATCCACGCCTCGCTGTACACCGACCCGCACATCTTCGAGCAGGAACTCGAAAAAATCTTCTACCGGGTGTGGGTGTTTGTCGGCCACGACAGCGAGGTGCCCGAGCCGGGCGACTATGTGACCCGCCAGATCGGCCGCCAACCCGTGCTCATGGTCCGCGACAAGGCCGGCGCGGTGTCGGTCTTTCTCAACCGCTGCGCCCACCGCGGCACCCTGGTCTGCCCGGCCGAGTCCGGCAATGCCCGGGCCTTTACCTGCCCCTACCACGGCTGGACGTATGACCTGAGCGGCCAACTGACCGGCGTGCCCTTCCCCGGGGCCTACGGTCCGGACTTCAACAAAGGCGACCACCATCTGCCGCGGGTGGCGCGCTGCGACAGCTACCGGGGCTTTGTGTTCGCCAGCCTGAGCCCCGAGGGACCGTCGCTGGAGGAACACCTGGGCATCGCCAGCCGGCTCATTGACCGCGCCTGCGACCTGTCGCCCGAGGGCGAACTCGACCTGAGCGCCGGCTGGGTCAAGCACCGCTACATGTCAAACTGGAAGATGATCCCTGAGAACGACACCGACGGCTATCACCTGGGCTTTGTCCACCGCTCGGTGCTCAGGTCCGCCGGCTCGCAGTATCAGCTCTTTATCGGCGAGGAGAGCGGCAACAAGGGCCTGCTGCGCGACTGGGGCAACGGCCATACTGAGATCGAGTTTTCTCCGGGCTACAAACAGCCGTTCGAGTGGTTCGGCGGCGCCCCGGACAAATACGCCGCCTACCTGGCCCAGCTGGAACACAGCTGCGGCAAAGCCGAGGCCGACCGACGGGTGTTTGAGGGTCCGCCCCACGCCCTGATCTTCCCCAACCTGTTTCTGGCCGAGATGAACATCGCCCTGTTTTATCCGCTGGACGCCGAGGAATCGATCCAGTGGCATACGCCCATGTTCCTCAAGGGCGTGCCCGAGCTGAACACCCGGCTGCTGCGCCAGAGTGAGGCGGCCATGGGCCCGGCGTCCTTTCTGCTGCCCGAGGACATCACCATTGCCAGCCGCAACCAGGCCGGCCTGCACGCCCGGCAGCCCGAGTGGCTTGACCTCAGCCGTGGCCGCAACCGCGAATACGTCGATGAGGCGGGCCGCGTCGTGTCCCACTTCACCGACGAGGTCACCAACCGCGCCTTCTGGAAACACTACCGCACGCTCATGGCCCAGGCCTGAAATCCCATGCTGTCAGACACCGAATATCGTGCGGTCGAGGCCTTCCTGTACACAGAAGCGCGGCTGGCCGATGAAGCGCGCTACGCCGAGTGGGAAGCCCTGTGGGAAGACGACGCCATCTACTGGGTGCCGGCCCATCCCAGCGGCGATACCGACCCCAGGCGTCAGATGTCGCACATCTACGACAACCGCTCCCGCATTGCGACGCGCATCAAGCTGCTGCAGAGCGGCTACCGCTACAGCCAGGAGCCGGCCTCGTTCATGCGTCGGCTGATCTCGAATATTGAAATCGAGAAAACCGACACCGGCGAGTTTGTGGTCGGCTCAAACTTTCTGTTACTCGAGCTGTCCGTCCAGGCCCGGCACGATCTGCGCCAGTGGGGCGGACGGACGATCCATAAGCTGCGCTGGGTTGACGGCCGGCTGAAGATGTTCTGGAAGCAGGTGCTGCTGGTCAACGCGGCAGAACCCCTGCCTAATCTGACCTTTTTGATCTAGGAGGAGCCATGAAATTCGGAACCATCCTGCCCCATATCGGTCCCCTGGCGGCCGGTCCCGACGCGCTCGACAGCCTGCTCAGCGTGGCCCAGAAGACCGAATCGCTGGGATTTGACTCCCTGTGGGTCGGCGACCATGTCATCATCCCCACCTCGATCAAACCCCGCTATCCGTATAATGACACCGGCGAGTTTCCCCTGCCGGCCGAGGCCGCCCTGCTCGAACCGCTGACCGTGCTGGGCTTTCTGACCGGCGTCACCCGGCGGGTGCGGCTCGGCCCATCGGTCCTGGTCCTGCCCCACCGCAACCCCATCGTCACCGCCAAGATGTTTGCCAGCCTCGACGTGCTGTCACGCGGCCGGATCATTTTCGGGGCCGGCATCGGCTGGATGGAGGAGGAAATCAGCCTGCTGGGGGCGCCGTTCAAGCGCCGCGGCGCGCTGAGCGACGAATACCTGCGGGCCATGCGCGAGCTGTGGACCAATCCCGACCCGCACTTCGAGGGCGAGTTCTGCCGGTTCAGCGGCATCAAGTGCGAACCCAAACCGCTCCAGAACCCGCTGCCGATCTGGATTGGCGGGCACTCGGCCCGAGCCATGCGGCGTATCGTCGAGTTTGGCGACGGCTGGATTGCGGTCCCCAAGAGCCTGGCCGTGTTTCAGGACGGCATGGCCATGCTGCGGGAGGCTGCCGACCGGGGCGGCCGTGACCTGAACGACATTGAGATCATGATCGGGCTGTTGAGGACGACCTCGGTTGACGAGTTCATCGAGGCGATGAAGCCCTACCAGGATTTGGGCTACGACTCCTTCATGGTGCCCCTGCCCTTCTGGGGCACCGATCTCCAGTCGGTGCTCGGCCTGATGGACGACTTTGCCGCCAAGGTCGGCCTGCGGCCGGTCTGACAGTGATGGACACCGGCAACGGCTTACGCACATTTGACGCTGCGGTCGCTATTGTCACGGGCGCGGCCTCGGGCATTGGCCGGGCGCTGGCCGAAGAGTTGGCCCGGCGTGGCGCGCAGGTGATCCTGGCCGACCGCCAGATTGAGTTGGCCCGGGAGGTGGCCGCCGGCATCACCGCCCGGCAGGGCAGCGCCCAGGCGGTCGAGGTCGACGTGACCGACTTCCCGGCGGTCGAGCGGCTGGTCGGGGAGACGGTCCAGACCCACGGCCGTCTGGACTACCTGTTCAACAACGCCGGGCTGGCCGTCGGCGGTGAGGCAGGTCTGTACCAGCATGAAGACTGGCAACTGGTGCTTGCGGTCAATCTGCACGGGGTGGTCAACGGCGTGCAGGCCGCCTACCCGGTGATGCGCACACAGGGCTACGGCCATATCGTCAATACCGCCTCCATGGCCGGGCTGTGTCCGGCGCCGATGGCCGTCAGCTACGCCGCCACCAAGCATGCCGTAGTCGGTCTATCGACCTCGCTACGCATCGAAGCCGCCGAGGCCGGGCTGCGGGTGAGCGTCCTGTGTCCGGGCTTCATCCGCACCCCGATTCTGCGTGGAGGGGGCAAGTACGGCAAAGACCTGAGGCAGCTCTCGCCCGAGCAACAAGACAGGCTGGTCGAGCGTTCCAGACCCATGGACCCGGCCGACTTTGCCCGGCAGGCGCTGAACGCGGTGGCCCGCAATCGGGCCATCATTATCGTCCCGGGCGGCTGGAAGCTGCTGTGGTGGCTCAACCGCCTGTCACCCACGTTTGTGCTGTGGCTGATCCGGCGGATGTACCGCTCACTCAAGCGACAGCTGGCGGACACAACTCCTGGCTCACAACAAGAGATCGCCTAAGCAACTTCCTGAGACTTTGTGCTACCATTTGAATTCATCATCGACGGTCCGCCGGTCTCGCAGCAGGCGAAACCGAGAAAACGGATTCCTGAATGGATTAAGGACGTGAAAAGTGTTGCAAGGCAGTATTGGCCAGCGGGAGAGTTGCCCGTCACCGGGCCAGTGATGCTTACGATCACATACTTTTATGATAGCGAGTCGATGGATATCGATAAGGTCCCAGATGTCGATAATATTCCGAAGCCGATTGCAGACGCCTTAAAAAACTCGTTTACCTCGACGACAATCAGATCACTGACGTGCTGTGCCGCAAGCGTGATTTGAATACAGACTTTCGAGTTGAGAATCCTTCGATTCTCCTCGCCGAAGGACTCGCCCGTGGCACGCAATTCCTCCACATCATCGTCGAGGATGCGCCAGACCAAGGAGTGATTCGCTGATGGAAACGACAACGAGCCTGGAGAAGCAGCGCGCCCACGATCTTGCTGAGGAGTATCGCAAAAAGGGCTATCACGTCATCGAGGAACCCTCGCCGGACCAACTCCCCGATTTCCTGTCCAGCTACCGACCGGATTTACTCGCCCAAAAAGGACAAACCGGAGTTGTCGTCGAAGTGAAATCGAGATCTTCTCTGGCCAAAGAGCCGAAGATCAGGGATTTGGCTCGGCTTCTCCAGACAAAGCCAGATTGGGACTTTGAACTGGTCGTCGTCAAGGAGCCGGCAAGCCTGAGCACGCCAGAGGGCATCCTGCCGTTTGCACGGGACGATATTCTGCGAGAGATACAAGCGGCAGAAAAACTTCTTACCTCAGGGGCCGCTGAAGCTGCCCTGCTTCTCGCCTGGCCAGCCTTGGAGGCCACTGTCCGGTTGCTGACACAGGCAGAAGGGATCGTCCTTGGGCGGCTGACACCATCTCCATCTGCTGTTCTTGATCAAGCCGTCTCAAATGGGGTGATTTCAAGGAGTGATTACACCTTCTTGATGGACATCCTCAAACATCGCAATGCGTTCGTGCATGGATTCAAAAGCACACACTTTGACTCAACTCTCACAAAAAATCTCATCAGCACGACAGAACGGCTCATAGAGGAAGCTTCCTCGCCAGACGTTTCATGAAGCACATCCCAGCCCGTAGCCTGGATGGAACGGAGTGGAATCCGGGTCGCCGGCCCTGGATTCTCTTCCCACTCCAGCCAAGCTAACTCGCTGAGGAGGAACGCGCATGGCAGTCACCCCGTCCCCCCCCACTCCTCCCGCCACACCACCGGCAGGCCCGCAGACCGATATTGGTATGATCTGGCGCCTCCATGTGGATCAGTACCACGCCATGATCCAGGCCGGCATTCTGACCACGGATGATCCAGTCGAGTTGTTGGAAGGATGGCTTGTCACCAAAATGCCCAAGAACCCGCGCCACCGCGTTGTGACCCAGTTGACCCGTGAAGCCCTGGCTCAACTTCTGCCCCCGGCTTGGTATGCCGATGCTCAAGAACCCATCACCACTGCCGACAGCGAACCGGAGCCGGATGTTGTCGTTGTGCGGGGAGAACGACGCCACTACCTGGATCGCCACCCAGGCCCGTCAGACCTCGCTCTCGTCATTGAAGTCGCGGATTCTTCTCTACAACGTGACCGCATCCTCAAGAAACGCCTGTACGCTGCCGCCGCAATTGCCGAGTATTGGATTATCCACCTGATTGACAATCAGATCGAAGTCCATACCGAGCCATCAGCCTCAGGCGCGCAGCCTGACTACCAGCAATCGCGTATCTACACCGTGGCAGACACACTTCCGGTGGTACTCGAAGGGCGTGAGGTCGACCGGCTGGCCGTGCAAGACGTTTTGCCCTAGCCCTGGGCCCGGGCCAGATCGGCCCGCAGCGTCCGGCTGGCCATGAAGTAATGAAACGCGGCCCAGACGTTGATCAGCGACACCCCCAGCAGGGCGTAGCGCAGGGACTCGTCACCGTAGTCGGGCCGCAGCAGGTCGCTGACCACGCCTATGGTTTGCGGCCCAAAGCCCAGGCCGATGATGTTCAGAATAAACAGCAGCAGGGCCGAGGCGACCGACCGCATGCGGACCTGGACCAGCCCCTGATTCATGGCAAAGCTGGGGCCGATAAACACCCCGCCGACAAAGGCCGGCACAATGAAGGCGACGAGCGCCAGGCGGGTGTCCGAGGCCAGGTACATGGTGAAGCCGAACGGCACCGCCACCAGGATGGCGATCCCGACCAGCCAGACATTCCAGCGCACATCACGCCTGGCCAGGCGGTCGGCCAGCATTCCCCCGCCATACGTCCCCAGGCCGCCGATCAGACCCAGAAACACGGCCAGCAGCGTGCCGATCGTCCCGCTCGTCAGCCCGTGCGAGCGGACCAGAAAAGCGGGCAGCCACAGGACCACCCCATAGCCGACAAAAGAGGTCAGGGTCACGCCCGTCAACAGGTGGCGCAGGGAGGGGGTCGAGAGCATGAAACGGACCACCTCGCCCAGCCGCGGGGCGGCCTGCTGGGGCGACTTCAGGCCCTCGGCATAGCCTCGGGGCGGCTCGCGCAGGCTTAAGTAGACGATGACCGCCAGTACCAGACCCGGTGCGCCAACTACATAAAAGGCCATCCGCCAGCCGTACCACTGGTTGACCCAGCCGCCGACCAGAAAACCGATCAACAGCCCCAGGTTGGCCCCAGCGGCAAACACCCCCATCGCCGTGCCCCGCTCGGCGGGCGGATACATATCGGCAATCATCGAGTGCGAGGGCGGGCTCGACCCGGCCTCGCCCACTCCCACCCCGATCCGGGCCAGGGCCAGCTGCAAGAAATTCGCCGCCATCCCGCACAAGACGGTCATCCCGCTCCAGGTAGTTAGGGCCAAGGCGATGATGTTGCGCCGGTTGCTGCGGTCGGCCCACATCGCAATCGGAATCCCCAGCGTGGCATAGAAGATGGCAAAGGCGATGCCGGACAGAAAGCCCAGCTGGGTGTCCGACAGCACCAGCTCGTGCTTGATCGGCTCCAGCAGAATGGCCAGAATCTGGCGGTCCACATGGCTGGAGGCGAACACCAGCAGCAGGATGAGCAAGGCGTAGCGCCGGTAGGCCGGCGTGATGGCCGGTGCGCTTGCAGGCGTCGGCTCGGATATCAGGCTGGGCTGGAGGGCCATAGGTCTCTCCCGTCAAGGAACGCTCACACCACCTCGGCTCTGCACCTGTAACCGAGACCCGGCCAAAACGCCAGCCCGCAGCCGATTGCATTCGGACACCGGAGCACGCATATAGAGGAGACCTCAAGCCCCACCAGGGAGGACAGCGATGGCAGCTTATATCATTGTTGACGTGAGAGTGACCGATCCCAACACCTATCAGGGCTACACCAAGCTCGTCCCGGCAACGGTCGAAGCCTACGGCGGCAAATTCATTGTGCGCGGCGGCCAGGCCGAAAATCTGGAGGGCGACTGGCAGCCCAACCGGGTCGTGGTGCTGGAGTTTGAGAGCGTCGCCCAGGCCAAGGCGTGGTGGAACTCCGACGAATACCGGGAACCCAAGGCCCTGCGGCAGAGTGCCTCTCAGGCCCAGATGATTGTCGTCGAGGGCGTCTGAGCCGCGCTGCGCATTTGCGGGCTGCCCTCCAGACGCCCGCCGGGAATAATTCCGCCTCTCAGCAGTTTCTACTGAGGAGTGAGACATGTGAGAGGAGAGTGCATGGCAATCATCTGGTCGGGACTCCTGATAGCGGGGCTGCTGTTCGGCGCCTCCCCCGCTTCGGCCGAGCTGCAAATCAGCGACACCTTGGACACCACGAACTGGCAGGAGGCCGAAGGCTTGATGCCCGAAGCCATTCTGCGCCGCTTTGCCTCGGGTCAGCATATCGCAACCCTCATCGAAATTCCCCCAGGCGGGCTGGAGTGGGGCAGCCGTTTTCTGGAACTGACCGAGGCCAACGCCGGCAAGTATGCCATAGACGCCAAGGGGGTCATGGTCGAGACCGCGACCGGGACATGGCCGCGCTATACCGACGGCGGCTTCCCTTTCCCTGACATCGCTGCGAACGACCCGCATATCGCCAACAAGATCATGTACAATATGGCGCTGGCCGGCGGCCCAGTTGATGATGTCGATGTGTTCGTCAACCTGTTCTGGGTCAAAGAAGGCGGCCTCGACCGTTCCATCGACTTCAAGGGCCAGGTCGTTACCTATGGGGCGCGCTGGAGCGGCCCCCGCGCCAACCCCGACGAGGTCGCGGCCAAAACCCTGCTGTACGGGGTCGCCCCATACGATGCGGTCGGCTTGGCCACGCTGAGCTGGGGCTACCTGGACCCCGAAAAATGGACCTCGTTGTGGACCTTCGTGCCCGTCCTGCGTCGGGTGCGCCGGCTGGCCGCGTCGAATACCTCGGACGGCATATTCGGCTCCCACTTCAGCCGCGACGATGGCGGCACCTTCTCGGGCAAAATTCAGTACTTTGACTGGAAGCTGATCGGCGAGCGGGAGGCCCTGGTGGCCTACACCCTGCCCACCCCGAAAGTCTGGAAACGCGAGGGCACGGCGTTTCGGCTGGCGGCCAACGAGAGCGCGGCGGTCATGCCCTGGCCGGGCAAGAGCAAACTCTTCGATCAGACCGACATCGCCTGGCAGGGCGCGGCCTGGTGGCCGACCAATCTGCATCTGACCAGGCGCCCGGTGTGGATCGTTGAGGCCACGGCCAAAGATCCCTACTACGCCTATGGACGCCAGATTCTCTGGATCGATAAAGAACTCTTCCGGGGTTACTACAAGGAGATCTATGATCGCTCCGGCAAATACTGGAAGACGATTCTGGTCAGCGGCGGCCAAGCCCTGAGTGAAGATCGGGAGTTCTCGACCCGACAGGCGGACTACGGGTTAGCCCTCGACGAACACTCGGCCACCGCCAACGTCGTCCTACCCCTGCGCGAGGGCAACGATATTCGTGTCAACGTCGGCTTGCTGGAGACCGACTTCAGCTACCAATCCCTGTCACGCCTGGGCAAGTAGGCAGCCAGCGACTCAGCCCTGTGTGTAATCGACGTAGATCGGCGACGACCAGGCGCGCGACTCGTGCTCGGCCAGACAGTCGTCGTCGGCCGGCGTCCGGTAGTCGCCGAAACACAGCTTGACCTCGACGCAGTTGCCGTTCTCATCGTACTCGCAGCCCAGCGGGTCGGCATGGATCGCCGGACTCGGCTCCTGTATCGCCCGGACATAGTAGACCGTGTCACGCCGAAGGCCGGCAAAGTCCGGGTCGGCAAACTCGACCGTGCAGCCGCCCGGGTCGGGCGGACAGGCAAAACGCTGCCACGGATCGTCAATCAGGTCCGCCATTGGCTCGTCCGGCGCAATCTGCGGCCGAATGCGCACGACCTCGATCCGGGTAATCAGCCGGCGCTCGTCGGACGGGTTATAGCACTCTCCCCGACACACATGCTCGAGCCGCTCGGGCGACAGGGCGCTGACGCTGTAGTCGGGACAACCGGGCTGTTGTTTATACGCACCGACCGCCCGGACGCGAAACCGCGGGCTGCCGTTCAGCCTGACGCTGCCGCCCATGGGAACGCGGGCGTTGGCCGGGGACTCCAGCAGATCGAACCACAGCAGGATACGCTCCCCGCTCGTGGCGTAGACTTCCTTGCTTGTCAGCGCCTGCCACACGGCCCGCCGGTCGCGGCCGGTCGCGTGGGCGGCAATCAGGCCGCCGGTCAGAAAAAAGCTCGACTGACGCTCAAACTCAAGAAACTGAAATCCCTGGAGCTGGGTGGTCGCCGGGTCGAAGGGCACCGATTCCGGCAGCGCGTCCTGCCGGGGGGGAGCGAGGCGCTGGGCCCAGGTAGCATCCCGCGCTCCGCGTCCATCGCTCATCGAGCCGCGCTCGACCTCCTTGTAGCCGCTCCCCGGTCGGGCCGTGTGCGTATCGCTCGACGCCATGAAGCCGAACCGGAACCGTTGCGGCGCGCTCGGATCGTCAAAATTTGACAGGGCCAGCAGATACTGGGCGGACCCGCCGGGACGGTAGTTGAACGACGGCAAGAAACAGTCCCGACACTGGCCCGCGTCGAGCCAGTCCTCGGCCCGCGCGCCGGGCACGGTCCGAAAGCCCGACACCTGGGCGTCGAGATAGTGCTGGCGGGCGCGGGCCGCCCGAGCCTCACACTCCTCGGCGCCAAACTCGGCCGCCAGACACCGCTGGCGAACGATCTCGCCCGCCCGCCAGCACGAGGGCAGATAGTCTTTGCTCGGCGGGGGGCAGCTGGCCTGTCCGTCGGCGTCAATGTGGGCCGCCCGCCAGTCCCGGTATTCCTCCGAGTTGCCGTGGCCCGAGAAAACCTCCAGCAGGGTCTGCCGGTCCGGGTCGTGCAGGCCGGCCGTCAGCTGTTTCTCCCAGGTCGAACCGGCCGGGGTATACAATCCCCAGGTCGTGCCGTGCGGAATGACCAGGCTGTCAAAGCCCCACTGGTCGAGCTTTTCAAACAGCTGACGCGGGGTGGGCGCGAACTCGGTGCAGGCGGCGGGCAACTCGCGCACATCAACTCCCTCCGGGCACACCGGGACGGCGCTGAGTTCTTCCAGAAAATGGGCGAAGTCAAAATAGCGCTGCCGGTTGGGGAAATCCAACAGCCCGGTCGTGAACAGCCCGCGCCGCGAACCCGAGCGCAGCACCCGCCCGACATTGCCCGACGCGCCGACCGGCCGGGTCGGCACCTCATCGTCCCCCAGGCCGGCAAAGATCACGTTTTTGTGCCCGTAGTGGTCGTCGGGCGTCTGGCCGATCTGGGTCCACTCCCAGCCCAAAAAGGCCGCCACGTCCGGACTGGCCGGGTCGCCGGAGACGGCGTTGCACTGACGAATCGCGTCCTTGGTCTCAGCCCAGCGCTGGGGGGTCAGCCCTTCGGCGTGATCGGTAATCGCCCAGAAATCCAGGCCCGAACAGAAGCGGGCGAAATCACACGCATCGGCCGGCGGATGCGCCCCCTCGCCCTGGATCATGGGCAGGCTGACGAGAAATGCGTCGGTGGAAAACGTCGTATGCACGTGCAGGTCGCCGAACAGAATCTGCTTGGCCCCCGACGCCGCAGCCGCAGCCTGAACATCGGCGCGCCGGTTCAGCACCGCAGCCGGGACGGGAACCGGAGTGACCTCGCCCGGCCCCTCATGACGGCCGTACAGACCCAGATACGCCCCGGCCACATATCCGGCTCCGACAACGAGCAGCACACCACACACCAGCAGAAAGCGTTTCATCGCCGACCTCCATACTCCGCCGGCCTAGGCAGCGCCGGTATCGGCCCGCAGACCCGCAGCCTCAATCCCGGCCACGGCGCAGGTCTCGTCAATGTCCGAGGTGTCGCCCGATATGCCGACCGCGCCGATAATGGCGTTATCCCCGGCCCGAATCAGCACCCCGCCCGGCACCGGCACCAGCCTTCCCCCGGCCATCACGCTCAGCGCCTGAATGAACGCTGGGCGTTCTTCAGCCACCTTGCCCAGCACCCGCGACGAACGCCCCAGGCCCAGGGCGCCCCAGGCTCTGCCGACCGCAATATCGGTCCGCAGCAGACTGGTCTGGTCCTCACGCTGGTAGGCTTTCAGCTGACCCGTCTCATCCAGCACGGCCACGGCCAGGGGGGCGGTGTTCAACTCCCGGGCCTTCTTCAGGGCGGCCTCTACAATCGTATTGGCCACGGTCAAACCCAAGCTGCTCATACAGTCCTCCAGTCCCTTATCCAAACGCGCGCTCCACAAACCAGAACAGGCCCAGCCCACACAGCCCGGCCGACGCGGCATCGGTCGCCAGGCGGTAGTCTGTGGCACCAACACCACGGACCAGAAGCCGCCCGCCCGCCCACACCAGGGCCACCACCCCGAGCTGGCCAAGTTCGACCCCGAGATTGAAACCGAACAGCGCCACCACCAGCCGCTCGGTCGGCAGGCCGATGTCGAGTAAGACACTGGCAAAGCCAAAGCCATGAATCAAGCCGAACACCAGGGTCAGGATCGGCCGCAGGCGGGCCGCCCAGTCGCGGCTGGTCGCCAGGGCAAAATAACACACCGCAAACAGTCCCAGGCCCAGACTGCTCAGAACCGGCAGGCCCAGTCCGGTCAGGCCACGCAGCAGCCCGCAGCCGACAAGCCCCAGGCCGGCGATGAGCCCCAGCCGGCGACCGGTTCCGCTGCTGATGCCGATGTTCTCGGCGGCCACCAGCGCGATCGTGAACCCGATCAGCGCCTCAATGACCGGGACGTTCGGCTCGACAACACCCAGCACGGCCAGACTGAGCGTCAGACTGTGGCCGAGGGTGAAGCCGCTGACCATGAACACGACCTCACGGACGCGGCGGCACAGCAGCAGCAGGGCCAGCACGAAGGCCAGGTGATCGACCCCGCTCATGATGTGCTCAAGGCCGAGCAGGACGTAGGTGCCAAAGGACGCACTGCGTCGGGCTGCCTGCTGCGGCCCGGCGGCCACGATCACCTGCCGGCGGACGCTGTCGGTAAACAGATACTCGACCGGCGGCCCGCCGCCTAGCCGCACCCGGGCATAGTGCAGGTGTGACGGGGCGACCTCAAAAAAGGCCGTGTTGGTCATCGACAGCCGGGTCTGGCTTGGGCACGCAAAGCGCCATTCGACGCGCATATAGCCCGCCTGGGCTGCGCGCGCCCGGGGTCCGGCCAGCGTCCGACACGGTTCATCCCCGGCTGTCAGCACCAACCGAGAGTCCAGGTGGCGGACCAGGAGGGTGTTCAGATCAAAGACGGTGTCTTCCAGCACCCCGAGCCGGGTCGCTTCCAGGGCGCGGACGCTGAACGTTCCCCGCACCTGTCCGTCCTGAACGTGCCAGGACGAAAACGACTGGCTGCGGGTGTGAGCCGCAGCCTGGCTGCTCCACAGCAGCACGACCAGGCAGCACGCCGAGCGCCAAGTCGAGACGTCGGTCACGGCTCCACCTCGGGCGCTCGCACAATCTCGGCCTCGGCGCGCAGCCAGGCCAGATATTGGCGCAGGGCCGTGTCTTTTGCCCGCTGGAGGTAGACCGCTTCGACCCGGCTGCGTATCTCCTCGAAGGCCGGCGGGCGGGTCTCGTCAGCCTGCGCGAAGAGAGCCGCGTTATCGGCATGGAAGGCCCGCAGCTCCTCCCGGCTCGGCCGGGCGCTGGCGCTGTCGGTCACAATTACCGCCAGCATCGCCCGGCTCATCGCCTGGCGAACAGCCCGGTCACGCTCAACCAACCCCTCCGACACTGCGGCCTGGACCAGCAGCTCTTCTTCGATCAGACGCTCCAGGACGTGGACGCGGTCGGCCTGGGTCAGGGGGTTGCGCTTATCGCCAGCCAGCATGGCCACCGCCCGGCGGTAGTCGTCGGTTCTGATCGGTGCGCCGTTGACCACGGCAATCGCGTCGGCCGGCAGCCGGTCGGCCGGCTGTGGCCGACCAGGCAGCGCCGACAGGAGTCCGAGACACAGCCCGACCAGGCTGCCCAGCGCCAGCAGCATCACCGCCCGCCGGTCTGCGCGCATCGCCTAGCGCTCCCCATACAGGTTCGGCGCGGCCGCCGGGCCGGCCACCCAGCCCAGCCAGACGCTCAGACACACGGCCCATGTCACCAGCGTGTTCTTTTTCATACGTCCCCCTAGCGGTCCGGCTGTGGCGCGTCCGCCGCCAGGACAAGCGTCGCCCGTCGGCGCAGGCGGTCCAGCACGCGCCCGAGCGCCCGGTCGCGTTCCCGCCGGTAGTACTCGGCCCGGACCTGGGCTCGCACTTCCGAGTAGGGACGCAGCCGTTCGGCCTGGCGCTCGGCTACCCGCAGGATGTGATAGCCCAGGGGCGAGGCCAGCGGAGCGGAGACCTGCCCGGCTGTCAGGCCCAGGGCCGCCCGGGTCAGGCTGGGTCCCAGATAGCGGTGCAGGACGTGGGCCGGCAGCAGGCTGTCGGGCAGCGGG
>JAAXHF010000462.1:19049-27259 GCA_012271025.1 Deltaproteobacteria bacterium
CTGGGCGCGATCTGCGGCGGGAAACGTGATCTGCTGGACCCGCAGCCGGCCCGGCAGGCTGAAGACCGCCCGGTGGGTGGCGTAGAACGCCCGCAGCACGTCTTCGTTCGGCTCGTGCGCCAACACCTGGGCCACGGTCCGGTCGATCATGGCCATGGCCAGCGCTTTCCTGACCGTCCGGTCCGAGTCGACCAGGCCCAGGCTCACGCCGCGCTGGATCAGCAGCTCCTGGTCAATCAGCAATTCCAGGGCCTGACGACGCTGAGCCTGAGCCGTTGCCTGCGGCTCCGCAGTCCGGGCCAAAGAGGGAACGTGTCGTCCTTCCGCCTCAAAACGGTTGACACGTGTCCTCTTCACGGCCAGGTCCAGCTGACGGCGGCTGATGTCCGTGCCGTTGACACGGACTATCACATGGTCGGACAGGTCGGCCGGCGGGACGGCAAAGGCGCCCGCCGCAGCCAGCCCCAGGCCCAGCGCCGCTCCCAGTCCCAGGAGGTGATCGCGATAACGGGACAGGGCTCGCATCAGTCCTCCGCCGTCCACGCCAGCGCCGCGAGGGCGGCTAGTGGGCGCCGTTGGCCAGGAGCTGCTCGACCGCGCTTTCGACCACCGTGCCCTTGAAGAAATCCGGGTTCATGCCCGTCCACAACATGGTCGGGTTGGTGAACACAAAGTCGCGGAAGTTGTCTTCGCTCAGCACCCCGCTTTCGACCAACTCGTAGGCTTCTTCCGTCACCTCGGTCATGTCGGGCACGTCCCAGTGGCCGATATCGGAGCTGTAGACCGAGCGCACCTGCTGACCGAACGGGTTGGCCGTGGTGTTGAAGCCGGTGGCGTTCATGGGATCGTCGGCCTCGCAGCCGAAGTAGAAGTGGGGAATGAACAAGTCCTTGATGTCTTCGGCCTTTTCGATCCCGGTGCGGTGGAAGTCGTTGGTGATGTCCGGCGCCGCCTTGGTATTGATGGTCACCCCGCCGGCCTTGCTCAGGAGTTCCAAACGCCCCTCGGTGACCTTCTCGCCATACTTCTGACACAGGTCAAGCAGCAACTCGGGATTCAGATTGGCCGGATTGTAGTTCTCGATCGCCTCGGGGTTGCGCTTATGCCAGCGGGCGATCAGGTCGGCGTACAGCCGCGCCCCGGTGCTCACCCCGCCTTCCAGAAAGGCGAACTTGAGGCTCGGAAAGCGCTGGGTCACCCCGCCAAAGAACAGGGCTTTGCACACCGCCTCGCCCGCCTCAGCGAAGTGGCCGATGTGGTTATACATATACGTCGAGGTCGAGGTGCGACTGCCCCAGCCCATGGCCGCCGAGTGAAAGGTCGGGGCGACCTTCAGCTCGACGCACCTGGCCCACACCGGGTCATAGTCGTAGTCGCTGTCCAGGCAGAAGGTGTCCAGCCAGTAGCTGTAGCGGGCGGCGTCCGAGGACAGCTGTTCTGCCGCCGGGATCGGACGCAGCACATGGCCGGCCAGCATGACCGCCTTCATGCCCAGGGTGCCGACCGCATAGTCCAACTCGGCCAGCGCCTCGTCCGGGGTGTGCATGGGAATAAGCGCGACCGGGATGAGGCGATCCGCATAGTCCTTGAAAATATCGGCGTGGTAGGTGTTGAAGGCCCGGCAGGCGGCCAGCCGGATCTCCTGATCGTCGAGATGCGGGGCCAGCAGCCCGAAGGTCGGATACAGGATGGACACGTCGATCCCCATATCGTCCAGGCGTTCGTGGAGCAGTTTGGGCAGCATCGCGGTCGCCCGGTCGAGCGTGTTTCTGGCCGGCAGCGCCCACCACGGCGGCACGGTCAGGCGCTGGGCGTGGCGCTGGGCGGGTGGCAGCTTGTGCCAGCTCAGCATCCCGCCCAGCGAGGCGGTCAGGCCTGCGGTGCGCTTGGTCTTGTAGCGCTCGACAATACCCGGCCCGCCGACTTCGCGCAGGGTGTCCATGACCGCAGGCTCAAACTCGACCGTGTGACCGTCGGAGTCGATGACGGGATGGTTCAGACGAGCCCGGACTTGTTTGGATTTGGAAATCTGTACGGCAGCCATGCGCGTCCCTCCTTGGCTGGGATGGTTGATTCAGACGACTGTGGATATACGTTGCGTTCACTAACCGGTCGGCTATAGTCCTGTCAAGGAAGGGACAAGGCACGTCGCACAGGAGGACACTCTATGGCAGGTTCGTTTGAAGAGATGAGCTTGTTGAAAGTCGCAGAGAAGGCAGGTCAGTCGGATTTCCGGCAACCCCAGGGTCCCGACTCGGGCCTGAATGCGATCCTCGGCCAATGGCCGGGTGACGGGACCAACGATGAGATCGCGGCAGAGTTGGAGAACCTGTCTTGATTCCATCTGACGCGTTCATTTTGCTCGATACGAACATCCTCGTACATTTGATCCGAGGCAAGGCGACCACAATCTCCAGGATCAGACCGATAAGCCCCTAGAAGGCTGTCGGCTTACGCCTCCGGCTAGCCCGACCTACCGTTCTGCGTTTCCTTTTTGACCGACAAATCCTGGCAATCCATACATCCCGGCAATCCAGGTTCAGACAATTGGCCCGCACCGGTTTGACGGAGCCTGCTCTCTTCTTCAACGAAGCAAGCGGCCCGCCCACGCTTCCAGACGGATGGCTATTCGTTTGGTTCAGATGTGGCGGCACATCGCTGGTCTGGCCGGAAGCCGCAGCGCGTGCTAGCCTCTGGCCGTCAGGTTCCGCTCGCCTCTCCACCTTTCTTGCGTGAAGTTTTCCGGCGAGCAGGCAGCGGGCTGATTTTCACGTGACACAGGAGGGAGTTCGTCATGCCAGTTATTCAGAATGATGCCGTCCAGAGGTTCGATCTGCCGGGCTTGGTCCATCAGACCGTTGCCGGTCCCGAGCACGGCATGAAAAGCCTGGAGGTGTGGAAACAAACGATTGCGCCAGGGAGCGGAACGCCGGTCCATCGCCATGACTGCGAAGAAGCCATCCTCGTCCTGAGTGGTTCAGGCCGGCTTACCATCGCCGGCCAGGATATGGATTTTGGTCCGAACTCAACGCTCCAGATTCCGCCCGACGCGATTCATCAAATTGTGAATACGGGCGCCGAGGACATGCATATTGTCGCTGCGCTGGGCCAAGCCCCGGTCCGGGTATGTACCGAGGACAATCAAGCCATGCCCCTGCCGTGGCAGGCAAAATAGACTCGGTCCTCCCTCTTCGCTACAGCGCCAGCCTCAGGCGCTCAGAGGTTTGACCGACAGGGGGAACGTGTGGCTCACTCACCAAAACTGCGGCTCGGCGCCTTCATGCGCCCGGTCAGCATCCATACCGCGGCCTGGCGCTATCCCGGCGCCTTCCCGGACGCCAACTTTAATTTCGGCCACTATCAGCGCTTTGTGCGCACCCTGGAGCGCGGCCGCTTCGACGCCTTTTTCATGGCCGATCACCTGGCGGTCATGAACATGCCGATGGCGGCACTCAAGCGCAGCGCCACGGTCACCTCCTTCGATCCGCTGACCCTGCTGCCGGCCCTGGCCGTGGTGACCGAACACCTGGGGCTGATCGCCACCGCCTCCACGACCTATAACGATCCCTACCACGTGGCCCGCAAATTCGCCTCGCTCGACCACATCAGCGGTGGCCGGGCCGGCTGGAATGTGGTCACCTCGGCCAACCCCCAGGAGGCGCGCAACTTTGGCCGTGAGCAGCACCTGGAGCACGGCGAGCGCTACCGGCGGGCGCGTGAGTTCTTCGATGTGGTGACCGGCCTGTGGGACAGCTGGGCCGACGACGCCTTCATCCGTGATGTTGAGGCGGGCGTCTATTTTGACCCGGACAAGATGCACGTGCTGGACCACACCGGCCCCCACCTGTCGGTGCGCGGCCCGCTCAACGTGGCCCGGCCAATCCAGGGCTGGCCCGTCATCGTTCAGGCCGGCGCCTCCGAGGCCGGCCGCCAGCTGGCCGCCGAGACGGCCGAAGTAGTATTCAGCAGCCCCAACACCCTTGACGACGGCCAGCGCTACTACGCCGATGTCAAGGGCCGGATGGAAGCCTGCGGCCGCTCGCCCGACCAGCTCAAGATCCTGCCCGGGGCGTTTGTGGTGGTCGGCGACAGCCTGGCCGAGGCGCGGGCCAAGAAGACCAAGCTGGACAGCCTGGTCCATCCCGACAGCGGCATTGCGACCCTGTCCGTCCTGCTCGGCCACGACGTGTCGGGCTTCGCACTCGACGGTCCGCTGCCCGACATCCCGGAGAGCAACGCCAGCAAGAGCGGCCGCCAGAAACTGGTCGGCATGGCCCGGCGGGACAAGATGACCGTCCGTCAGCTGGCCCAATACGTGGGCGGCAGCTTCAGCACCCTGGAGTTGATCGGCACCCCGCGCACGATTGCCGACCAGATGGAGGAGTGGCTGCTCGACAGAGGCTGCGACGGCTTCAATGTCATGTTCCCGTATCTGCCCGGCGGACTCGACGACTTCGTTGACCGGGTGGTGCCCGAACTCCAGCGGCGCGAGCTGTTTCGACGCGAGTATGAGGGCCCGACGCTACGCGACAACCTCGGTCTGGCGCGCCCCCACAACCGCTTTTTCTGCGGCTAGACGAGCGGGCCTATGGACAGACTCGCGAGCCTCGACACCCTGGTCATCCAGCAGCGCAAATCCTGGGGGGAAATGCTGACCGGTTGGGAGGTCAAGAACAGCTACGCCATCTTGGACGGAACGGGCGACGAGGTCTATGTGGCGGCCGAAACGGGCGGCTCAATGTTCTTTCGGCTGCTGCTTAAAGCCCTGCGTCCCTTCACCATCCATATCCTGGAGGCCGAAGGACGCGCGATTCTGCGCCTGAACCGACCCTTTCGGCTGTATTTTCACACCCTTGAGGTGCACGGCGCGGACGGCCGGCGGCTGGGCAGGGTGGACCGACGCTTTTCTCTGCTGCGTCGGCGCTATACGGTGTCTGACGATACCGGCCAGGAACGCTTTCAGCTCTTTGGTCCGCTGCTGAGACCGTGGACGTTTCTGATCCGGGCCGGGGGCGAAGAGGTTGGACGCATCACCAAGCGCTGGACCGGGATGCTCAAGGAGAGCCTGAGCGATGCCGATAATTTCGCCCTCAGCTTTCCGGCCGAACTCCAGCCGCAGCACAAGAGCGTTCTGCTGGGCGCGGTGTTCTTGATCGACTTTGTCCATTTTGAGAAGTAAGCCACACGAGGGAGGAGCCATGCCACACTCAGACAAGCCGTCGGTGCTCGAAGGCGTCCGCGTATTGGATTTCGGGCAGTATATCGCCGCCCCGGTGGTGACCCGCATGATGGCCGACATGGGCGCCGAGATCATCAAAGTCGAACTCGCCCCGACCGGGGACAACTCGCGCTTTTACCCGTATTTCAGGGCCGGCCAGAGCGGGGGCTATATTCAGCACAACCGGGGCAAGCTCAGCCTGTGCCTGGATATCAAGCAGCCCGAGGGCGTCCGCATCGTCAAGGAGCTGGTGCCCAAGGTCGACGTGGTCATCGAAAACTTCAGCCCCGGCACTCTGGGCCGCTACGGCCTGGGCTACGGCGATCTCAAAGCGCTGAATTCACGGCTGATCATGTGTTCCATCTCGGGCTTTGGGCAGGACGGCCCGCTGGCCCACAAACCCGGGGTCGATACCCTGGCCCAGGCCATGAGCGGGCTGCTGCACCTGACCGGCGACCCGGACAAGGCGCCGACCTATGTCGGGCTGTTCATCGCCGATGAGAACGCCGGCGTACACGGCCTGGCTTCGGTGTGCGCCGCCCTGTACTACCGCGAGAAAACCGGCCGTGGCCAGTATATCGACCTGTCGCTGCTGGAGTGCCTGTTTCATCTGCACGACACGGCCGTACAGTTCTACACCCTGAGCGACGGCAAGGAGAACCCGACCCGTTTTGGCTCGCACCACTACGCGGTCGCCCCGTGCGGCATCTTCAAGGCCAGCGACGGCTATGTGGTCATCGTCGTCCTGGAACACCAGTGGAAGACCTTTGTGAAAGCCGTGGGCAAACCCGAATGGCTGGACGACCCCCGCTTTGACACCAACCAGCACCGGGCCGAAAACCGCTTTGTCCTGGTCGAACTGCTCGAACAGTGGCTGCAATCCTTCCCGACCCGCGACGAGCCCTTGGCAATCCTGGACGAGGTGCGGATTCTGAGCGCCCCGGTCCTGGATATCGGCCAGATCATCAACCATCCGCACATGAAGGCCCGCGGCGCCATGCAGGAGGTGGCCCACCCCGGCATGGGCTCCATCGGCATTCCCAAGACGCCGATCCACTACTCCGACACCCGGGTCGAGATCCGGCGTCCGGCGCCGCTGCTGGGCCAGCACAACGCGGATGTTCTGGAACGCTACCTGGGCTATTCAGCCCAACAGGTCGCTGAGCTGACCGACAGCGGCGTACTGGTCCAGGAGGAGCTGGTCGCCGAGATGCGCCAGCGCGGCGAGATTCCGTAAACCCCAAACCTGATGGAACCACTTGAGAGGAGGATTTCAACTCATGTCAGCACCCAATCCCTTTTTGGCGGACAACTTCGCCCCGGTCCGAGAAGAAACCCAGCTTGAAGACCTGCGCGTCATCGGTGAGCTGCCGCGCGACATGAACGGCATGTTCGTGCGCGTCGGCCCCAACCCCCAGTTCGAGCCGATTGGCACCTATCACTGGTTCGACGGCGACGGCATGCTGCACGGGGTGCGGGTCCAGGACGGCAAAGCCACGTACCGCAACCGCTACGTCCAGACCAAAGGCTTTGAGATTGAGCGCCAGCGCGGTCGGGCTATCTGGTCGGGCCTGATGGAACCGCCGCAGTTCGACAACCCGGACGGCCCGTTCAAAAACGCGGCCAACACAGCCCTGGTGTGGCACGACGGGCGGCTGCTGGCGCTGTGGGAGGGCGGCGAGCCGCACCACATCAACGTCCCCGGCCTGGAGACGGTCGGGCCGTATGACTATGGCGGCAAACTCACCAGCGCGTTTACCGCTCATCCCAAAGTCGATGCGGTGACCGGTGAGATGATGTTTTTTGGCTATGCGCCGATGCCGCCCTACCTCCAGTACAGCGTGGTGGCCGCCTCGGGCGAACTGCTGCGGACCGTACCGATTGATATCCCGGCCGGGGTGATGATCCACGACTGTGCGGTGACCGAGCACTACACTCTGCTGCTCGACCTACCGGTCACCTTCGACCTCCAGGCCATGACCAGCGGCGGGCCGGTCCTGAACTGGAATCCCGATAACGGGGCGCGGATTGGGGTGATCCCCCGCCACGGCAGCAACGACGATGTGCGCTGGTTTGAGATTCCGCCCTGCTACATTTTTCATACCACCAACGCTTATGAGGCGGACGACGAGGTGGTTCTGATTGCCTGTCGGGTCAACTCGACCAGCGTCCTGATGGATGACGGCCAGTCGCCCGCAGCCGAGCAGGAGGATCAAGCCCCGCGCCTCCACCGCTGGCGTTTCAACCTGAAGACCGGCGCAGTCAGCGAAGAAGGGCTGGACGACATCCCGTCCGAGTTTCCCCGCATCAACGAATCCCTCACCGGCCGTCCCCACCGCTACAGCTATGCGGCCCGCGTGCCCGCCGATACGACCATGCCGCTGTTTGACGGCTTCCAGAAATACGACCATCAGACCGGCCGGGTCGAGTCCCACCCCCACGGCCCCGGACGCTACGGCGGCGAGGGCGTGTTCGTGCCGCGTGACGGAGCCAGTGCCGAAGACGACGGCTGGCTGGTGACCTATGTGTATGACCAGACCACACAGGCCGCCGAAATGGTCGTGGTCAACGCCCAGGACATGACGGCCGAGCCGGTCGCCCGGGTGCAAATTCCCGCCCGCGTGCCGTACGGCTTTCACGGTGCCTGGGTGGCCGGTGAGTACATCGGAGCCTGAGACCCCACGAGGCGGAACAGTAGGCCCACACACGAGCCTGCCCCCGCCCCGTGACGTGTGATGCACATTACCCGGAATCTCCTCTTCCCAGCCGTGCAGAAGCCGCTGGGTCGGAGAGAACCCACCCCGCCGCTCACGCGGCACCCCTCCGAGGACGTGTGATGCAGATTAGGGGGGACTTCATAGGAAGCGTGTCAAGGATAGCCTAAGCTCACATTCCCCACCACAGGAGGTGAGCCATGGCCATCGATCTCGACACGTTCCTGGTCGCACTCTATACCATCGTGGACGACCTGTACCAGCAGCGTCCCGGGCTC
>JAAXHF010000428.1:0-1609 GCA_012271025.1 Deltaproteobacteria bacterium
CCGTCAGGCTCATACAGCCGGTGCTCGCCCTGCACGACAAAGGTGTTGGTGAGGGCCAGATGCCGGTGCAGGAATATCTGCTCGTGGGCCGGGAATTTGAGCATGAGGTCAATGATGAGCCTTTCGCGATCCACATCGAGCATGGCAAACACAAAATGCTCGAAATCGCCCAATCTGTACCAGCGCGTATTGCGGTCGTCGAAGGTATATCGCAGCGTCTCAGCCGTGTGAGTGGTTGTCATAGCGTGCCCTCTCTCGGTTGGTGTTGTCATCTGTTTTTGCGCTACGGCGCGTTAGGCGCTACCGATGTCGCTGTAATCCCCATGGCGAGCCTGTATGCGGTGTTTCGTTTCTTGTAAACCGGGACGGGAATTTCCATCGAAACCTCCGTCGGTCGGGCCGCGCTGGGCGGGTCCTTTTTGTACGGTCCGCCCCGGTTGCTGTCAACAAAGGCCACCGCAAGCGTTTGCCACGCTCTTGCCGCCTTCGCCTCTCGCCGGGTATCGTGCCCTCGACCCAGTATCGGCCCGCTCGGGATATGACCCATGCCACGCCACGTCCTCCAGTCCTCGGTTCTTATCGCCAGTGCCAGCGCCGTGCTGGTCTCGCTCGATACGTCCGTGAATATCGCCTTCCCGGCAATTACGGCAGCCTTTGGCCTGGACGTCACAGCCATGCAGTGGGTTGTGGTCAGCTATGTCCTGACCTATGCCAGCCTGCTGCTCGGCTGCGGCAAGGTCGCCGATGTATGGGGTCACCGCCGCGTCCTGAGCTGGGGTCTGATCGCCATCGCCGTCGCTCTCCTGCTGTGCAGCCTGGCGCCCACCTTCCCCCTGCTGCTCGGAGCACGGATTGTTCAGGGCATCGCCGTCGCCCTTATTTTTGCCGCGGCCCCGGCGCTGGCTACGCTGTCGGTCCCGCCGCCCGCCCGGGGTCGTGTCCTCGGTGTTTTTCAGATGAGTGCGGCGGTCGGCTTTGCCTTGGGCCCCCTCGTCGGTGGCCTTTTGGTCGGCAGCTTTGGCTGGCGCTCGGTGTATCTGTTTCGGGTCGTGCCGGCCCTGGTGCTGGGCTGGTGGGCGTTCAGACAGACCCCGGCAGCCACCAGGCAGGCCGCCCGGCCCGCCTTTGACGCCCTCGGCATGCTCGGCCTGGCGGGCGGTATCGCCGGATTTCTGCTGGCCATGAGTCGGGGCCAGACCGCTGGCTGGAATTCACCCCTCGTCCTGACCCTGCTGGGGCTCTCGGGCCTGAGCTTTGCCCTGTTTGTGAAGGTCGAAAGCACGGCCGACACCCCGGTCGTGGACCTCAGCCTGTTCCGCCGACCGGCCTTTACTCTGGCCAACGCCCTGAATGTGCTGGCGAACGGCACCATGTTTGCGATTTGGCTCCTCGTCCCCCACTATACCGTGCAGGTCCTCCGGCATCCCGAAACCACCGCCGGGCTGGTATTGGTAGCCACCCCCCTGGCGACCGCCCTGGTGGCTCCGCTGGCGGGCGCGCTCGCGGACCGGACAGGGACCAGGCTGCTGAGTTCTGTGGGGCTCGGTCTCGAGGCCTGCGGGTTGTGGCTGATGAGTACGCTATCCGGCGAAACCGCCACCCTGCCGGC
>JAAXHF010000428.1:1645-2633 GCA_012271025.1 Deltaproteobacteria bacterium
CTGACGCTCGGCCTGGTTGGGGCGGGCGTCGGGCTCTTCCAGGTGCCCAATATGAGCTTTGTGATGGGAGCGATTCCCCGCGACCAGCAGGGGGTCGCGGGCGGGATGAGTCAGATGATGCGGACGCTGGGCGTCGTCCTCGGCGTGACCGGCGCCAGTACGCTGTTTGCCAGCCGCAAGATGGTGTATGAGGCCGCTGGCTCCGGGGCGTATGCAGACTCGTTTATGCCGGCCTTCCAGGACGTGTTCCTGGTCTGTGCGGGGGTCTGTTTGTGTGCGTGTGTGCTGTCCGTGCTCCGTCGGGGAACGGCAGACTGAGCGCGTCTCAATTCTGTCTCGTTGCTCGTGCGGCTGCCATCAATTGCTCGATCATGGCATTCACATCATACTTGTCATCGCCTTTGTGATATGGCGCTTGGCCATCAAACGCGGCCAGAATCTGAGACTGGAAGCTGGCCCGTATAGGTCCCGGTTAGTTTTTGTTGTCCTGCGTCTGGTCTTGGATTTTGACTTCAACGAAAACCGCGCCGCTCCATTCCGCCCGCATATAGGTCCACGGACGGAGTTTCCTGAACCCCGCGCTGCTTCGCTCGGGATCATCGAGAATGGGGGTGGCCCAGCCGGTGACCTCCGTTCCTTGAATGAGCATGGTGACTTCCGCGCCGCCCTCAAGATGTTTCTCCCACCCGAAATCGCTTCCGATGTAGACCATATCCCCCTCGCGCAGGTAGTTCACCGGAAAGGTTTTCATCTGTGCCGTCTCCCGGTCTTTCATCGTGATGAGCATAGTCCGGCCACTGAACAGCGCATGCTGCTCGGATTGCAGGATGATTGGCATCAGAGGATGGTAGGCCGCGGCAAGTACGGAGAGGCCGGCTACTACGGAAATAATAGTGATCATACGTCTTCTCCATCCTTATATCGCATACGTCACACCCGTGCGCTGCTCCGACAGTTCCCAAAGCCTTTTGGCGTTTTCGTCGTTACG
>JAAXHF010000286.1 GCA_012271025.1 Deltaproteobacteria bacterium
TGATTGCGCCGCACCGGCGCAACCGTACAAAACCGAAGACGCAGGATGGGCGCTCGCTGCGCCGCTATAAGCGGCGGGGGAAGGTGGAGCGGCTCCTCGCTTGGGTAGGCAACTTCCGGCGGCCGGTGGGCCGCTATGAATATCATGCCGCCAACTACCTCGGCTTCGTCCACCTCGGCTGTCTCCTCATCCTGCTCCGCCAGTATTTTTGAGACCGCTTCTAGGCCCGATTCCGTCAGGTGGGGAATGCTGCGTACAAATCGTGCAAATAATATCTCTGTGAATACTCCCAGCGCAAAAAGGTCCCGAGTTCCCTTCTGGGTGGTCGTTGTGGGAAGCCTTGTCGTCCTTGGAGCCGCGCCACAGATATGGACGCCGTCTCCGTCTGGGGTCTGGGCTCAGCCTCCGGCTGCTGCTCAGCCCCATGATACCTTTGATGGAACGGCTCTGGATACGTGTCGATGGTTCAACTGGGGGCAACAGGCGACCGTCACGCAAGATAAAGCGCTGGCAATCACGACCAGCAACTCCGTTGAAGTCTCTCTGGGGGAAGTCTACTCGCAATATCTGCTGACCGGAGACTTCGACGTGCAGGTAGACTTCCGCCTGGGAGAGCGCTGGAAGAGGCCGATTTCTTCCAGCTCCCCCAATGCGCACTTAAATGTCGGCTTCGGCGTGTATCAGGATGAAAGTAATTGGCTCCTTCTCGGGATCAATAAACACCAAGCTGAGACTGAGGATGTTGTCGTTTTTGCTCGTCTTCACGACCAGTTCCAGGTTGTCAGTCGTGTTCCCATGAATGTGAATCAAGGCGGAAAACTCCGTATTCGTCGTGAGGCTGCCCTGTTTCGTTTCTTTGTGGACCTTGGGAACGGGTGGGAAGAGCTGAGCCCAACATCAGCATTCTCCGGTCCTGGATACCTGACTCTCCAAGCCACGAGTATAGAGACACCCCATGCCTTCACCGCGTATTTCGACAACTTTGTGGTCAACTCCGGGGAGACCACATTCCGGCCGTATATCGAACCGGTCGCCTTTCTGCAGCCGCCCAATTTCCGCCTGGGTGGTGTCCCGAATGATTATCTTGCGGTTCGAGACTGGGGAGGCTTCTGGCACCAGTTGAACCCGCTGGAGGCGCTATCAGACAATGGATTTGAGTGGATGCGGGTCGGTGTCACGACGCTGAGTGTGCCGGCATTGAGAGACACGCCTCCGGCTTACTGGTCCAGCCTCCCGTGGCGCGATGAATACTGGTCGTCACGGGAGTACGCGGAGCAAATCATGCACGAGGCGACCGCGGAGGGACTCCGGCTCAATGTGTTCTTCTTTCTCAGCGATGGCGCAGCGCATTTCGGTCAACAGAACGCCCCGCCTGAGTGGGCAGGCCTGAGCGTCGAGGAAACCGCCCGCCGAGTCAAAGCCTATACGTTTGAGACGACGACATATTTTCTGGAGAAGGGGCTCGACATCGAGCTGTACGACATTGGCAACGAGATCGACATCGGGCTCCTCAACTTTCGGCCAGGAGAACGCATCGCCGTTCGGCCAGGAGTCAATTTTATCCGCAACATGGACTATATGCGCCACCATGTCTGGAATATCGAAGCGACGTTGCTCAAAAGCGCCATTGCAGGGGTCAAACAGGCCGATCCGGACGCCCAGATCGTGCTCCATATCGCCGGCTTAATGATTAGTCCTGCGGACCTGTTTGCCAAAACGTTTTTTCAAACCATGGTGGAGTTCGGGGTGGAGTTTGATTTTGCAGGGCTTTCCCTCCCCTACATCAATTTCGCGGACTCGCGCCTGTCCGAATACTCGACCAATTGCTATTTTCAGCGGCTTCAAGAGACCACCGATTTCCTGGCCTCGCTCGGGAAACCGGTGATCTTCAGCGAAGGCGGTTATGCCCACGCCACCCCAGGTGTCTTGGGGACACCCATGGAGGATTTCCCGTATACGCCAGCCGGGCAGGCCGCGTGGGTCCGGCGCTATCTCCGATTCCTGACCTCCAACGAGGCCATAGCAGGCTTCTTCTACTTCTATCCAGATTGGTTTCCAGGGATGAGCAATGACCCCTCGGTCTTCAATCTGGGGTCGATGGGGCTGTTTGCCAGCGATACAGAGCCATTGCCCGCGTTGAAAGTCTTCCAAGAAGCAAAGGACGGAGAAATCCGCGACCTCGAACGGCTGGCGGACGAATGATGAAAACCGACGCGGCAAGGAAAAAACGACTGGCCTTACATGGCGAGAAGACTCGGAACAGACTGGACACAACACCTCGGCTCTCGCTCAGGTGGCGTGTGATCTTTTGAATTCGGTGTCCAAAAAGGCGGCAAAGCTCGCCGTGAACTGTTGGGGGGTTGTCTCAAACCATTCCCGGATGCCCGGCTGGGCAAAGTACACCCGCAGGGTCTCGCACCAGCGCTCCCACTGCTCCTGATCCAGGGCGCCCTGCCGGTACTGGTAGTAGAAGTTTTCTCCAGCCGAGAAGGAATAATACATGACCAGACCAAAACGGTGCCGCTCGTCCCGGTCCAGCCTGCCATAGTCTTCCGAGCCGACGCGGACAATCCGGGACAGCTCGGGATTGTCCGCCACCAGAGCCACATAGTCGAGCCGTGTCGTGACCAGGGCATGGTGGGTGGCGCTGCGCACCGCGCGGGTATTGTGGCGTACCTGAGCGGCCACATAGATGAGCGAGACAATAACGCCCACCGCACTCACGACCTCGGCAAGCGTACCCATCGTGCTGAAATCCATAGCCTCCCTCAGTCTCCCGCCAAGCGGCACGGCTTGCAGCCGACTCATCCCCACGTGGCCCGGCCAGGACTTATTGGCCGCCTGCCCTGCCGCTTGACCTGCCTGCGGGCGCGGTATCAGCCGTCCTGTCGGGCAGCTTTTCGACCTTGATCTTGTCGATCCGTCGCCCGTCCATGTTCACGATCGTCATCCGATAGCCCTGGTGGTGGACGATTTCTCCGCCCTTGGGGATGCGCTCGAGGCGGGCCAACAGCAGGCCGGCCAGGGTCCGATAGTCGTTCGTCTCCTCGACCGGCAGGCCGGGGCTGTCCTGCAAGTCGGCCAGCGTCACCCCGCCGGCGATCAGCCACGTCTGGGGCCCGAGGTCCTGGATCGGCAGCTCTTCATCAACATCGAACTCGTCCTGAATCTCGCCGACAATCTCTTCCAGCAGATCCTCGATGGTGGCGATGCCGACCACCGTCCCAAACTCGTTGACGACCACGGCCAGCTGGGTGCGGCGGAGCTGAAGCTCGCGTAGCAGGTGGCTGATCTGCATGGAATCGGGCACGAAGTAGGTTGGCTGGACAAAGCCCTGTAGCGAGGCGGCGGGCTGTTCCCGGCCGCGCAGCAGTTCTTTGAGATGGACCACGCCCACAATGTGGTCGAGGTCGTCCTCAAAGATCGGCATCCGTGAGAAGCTGCTCTCAATCATGGCTTGCAGGGCGTGCTGGGGGGACGTGTCCACACTCAGCGCCTGGATTTCGGTCCGGGGGGTCATCACCTCGCGGACCGAGGTATCGGCGAAATCGAACACGCTCTGGATGAACTTCTGCTCGGTGGCGTCAAAGACGCCTTTTTGCGCGCCTTCGCGGATGATGTACTTGACCTCATCCTCGGACACGATGGCCTCGGGCGCCTTGGTCCCGGTGCCGGTCAGGTACAGCAGTCCGTTGGTCGAGGCGGTCAGCAGTTTGACCCCGGCCGTAAACAGCCGCGAGAAAAAGTCCAAGGGCTGGGCGACCCACAGGGCGGTCGGCTCGGAGTAACGCAGGGCCAGGGATTTTGGCACCAGCTCGCCCAACACCAGCGACAGATAGGAAATAATCACCACCACCGTGACGACGGCCAGGGCCTGGCTCGACTCGGTCACAAAGGGCAGCGAACTCCGGGCGTACAGCGGGGCCAGATAGGACACGGCCGAGACGCCCCCGATGGCCGAGGCCAGCGAGCTGACCAGCGTGATCCCGATCTGTACGGTCGCCAGAAACCGGTCGGGGTCGTCTCTGAGGCGGCCCAGGGTTCGGGCTCTGCGGCCGCCCTCCTCGGCCAGCTGATCGACCCGGCTGCGTCGAACCGAGACGACCGCAATTTCTGAGCCCGAAAAAAAGCCGTTGACGAGAATCAGGCCCAGGATAAACGTCATCTCAAACCACAGCTCAGTCACCATGCTCGTCCTCCTGGTACGGACCTCGGACAGGAGTTCGTGCCCGTCCGGGTCGCGCGCCGGCCATCCTAGCACAGCCGGACTGCCGGCTCAGCAGGCGGGGCGTTTTTGCCGAGCAGTCCTGGCCGCTGCGACCCGGCTTACCTCACAAGCTGAAAGCTGATAGCAGACCGCTGAGCGCTTCTCTGTGGGAGGTGGGGGTGAAGACCAACGGGATCCGTCGCAGCAGCATCGCCATCAGCGGTGCGCGTCAGAACAATCTCAAAAACCTGGACATCGACATTCCCCTGAACCAGCTGACGGTCGTCACCGGGGTGAGCGGCTCGGGCAAGTCGAGCCTGGCCTTCGACATCTTGTACGCCGAGGGCCAACGCCGCTACGTTGAGAGCTTTTCGGCCTACGCCCGTCAATTCCTGGACCGCATGGATAAGCCCCAGGCTGACAAGATCGAGGGCATCCTGCCGGCTATCGCCATTGACCAGAACCGCCCGGTCCGCACCTCGCGTTCGACCGTCGGCACAATGACCGAGCTGCACGACCACCTCAAGCTCTTGTTTGCCAAGATCGGGCTGTTGTCGTGCCGCCAGTGCGGCCAGCCGGTCGAGCGCGACTCGGCCGAGTCGGTGTTCAGAAAGCTGTCCGAGCAGCAGCCCGCGGGCACGCGCTTCTATGTCACCTTCAGTGTCGCCGTCCCGGACAGCCTGGCCTGGAGCGACATCCGGGACGGTCTGGTCCGGGCCGGCTTCTTCCGGCTGCTGGTGGCCGGCACGATTGTTGACATCCAGGAGTTGGACGCCCGGCCCGAGGGGCTGGTCGGACAGGAACAGTGCAGCGTAGTGGTTGACCGCCTGCGCGTCGGCCCGCGCCACAAAAAACGCACCCACGACTCCCTGGAGCAGGCCTTTCAGTACGGCAAGGGCCGGCTGAGCCTCGTCTTTCCCGACGCCGAGCAGGCCGAGCAGGCCTTTTCCAACCGGCTGGAGTGCGCGGCATGTCAGATCGTGTACAAGGAACCGGTCCCCAACCTGTTCTCGTTCAACAGCCCGCTGGGTGCGTGCGAGAAGTGCAAGGGCTTTGGCCGCACGATTGATCTTGATCTGGAGCTGGTCGTCCCCGACCCCGGTCTGTCGCTCAAGGATGGCGCCGTCAAACCGTGGCGGATCAAAGCCGCCCAGTGGGAGCGGCGCGAGCTGTTTGCGTTCTGCAAACAGCGCCGCATTCCGACCGGCGTCCCGTGGCGAGACCTGAGCGCCGAGCAGCAGGGGCTGATTCTGGACGGCGACGGCGAGTATTACGGTGTGCGGGGCTGGTTTCAGTGGTTGGAGACCAAGACCTACAAGATGCACGTCCGGGTGTTCCTGGCCCGCTACCGGGGCTATTTCCCGTGCGACGCGTGTCACGGCGCCCGCCTCAAACCCGAGTCCCTGCTGTACCGGGTCGGGGGCAAGACGCTGGCCGAGATCAACCTGCTGAGTGTGGACGCGTGCTCGGAGTTTTTTGAGGGCTTGCAGCTGTCGGCCTTTCAGGATCAGGTCGCCCAGCTCATCCTGGACGAGATTCGCAAGCGGCTGCGCTATCTGGTCGAGGTCGGCGTTGAATACCTGACCCTGGACCGGCAGTCCCGGACCCTGTCCGGCGGGGAGCTGGAGCGGGTCGATCTGACCACCGCCCTGGGCTCGGCCCTGGTCAACACCTTGTATATTCTGGACGAGCCCTCGATCGGCCTGCACCCGCGCGACAGCAACCGGCTGGTCCGCATCCTGCAAAACCTGCGCGACAACGGCAACACGGTGGTGGTGGTCGAGCACGACCCGGAGATCATCAAGGAGGCCGATCATATTCTCGACCTGGGACCGCTGGCCGGTGAGCGGGGCGGACAGCTCGTGTTCGCCGGTCCGTATGAAGACATCCTGGCCGACCCGCACTCGCTGACCGGCCAGTATCTGTCCCAGCGTCAGCGCATCCCGCTACCGGCCCGGCGCCGGGCGGTCCAGCCCGACCACACGCTGACCATCCTCGAGGCCAGCGCGCATAATCTGAAGCACATCGATGTCGAGATTCCGCTGGGTTGCATGGTGTGTCTGACCGGGGTGTCGGGCTCGGGCAAGTCAACCCTGATTGAAGACGTGCTGTACCGGGGGCTGAAAAAACGCTGGGGCGAGTCGGTCGGCATTCCCGGCCCGTGCCAGGATATTGTCGGCACCGAGCACCTGGCCGACGTGATTTTCGTCAATCAGAGCCAGATCGGGACAACGCCGCGGGCCAATCTGCTGACCTACACGCGGGCCTTCGATCCGCTGCGGCGGCTGCTGGCCGACACCGAACTGGCCAGGCTGCGCGGCTACACGACCGGTACCTTTTCCTTCAACGTCGAGGGCGGCCGGTGCGAGACGTGCAAGGGCGAGGGCTTTGAAAAGGTCGAGATGCAGTTCCTGTCCGATGTCTACGTGCCGTGCCCCGAGTGCCAGGGGCGGCGCTTTCGTGCCGAGGTCCTGGAGGTCCGCTATCAGGGCAAGAATCTGACCGACATCATGGCCATGACGGTCAGCGAGGCGTTGGCGTTTTTTGCCGGCAAGGCTGAGCTGCAGCGGCGCCTGTCTTCGCTGGCGGCCGTCGGCCTGGACTACGTCCGCCTGGGCCAGTCCCTGACGACCCTGTCCGGTGGCGAAGCCCAGCGTCTGAAACTGGCCGCCCATATCGGCCGTGAAAAGACCCATGCCGACCGGCCGGGCAAGACCCTGTTCATCTTTGACGAACCAACCACGGGTCTGCATTTCGCCGATATCCAGAAGCTGCTGACAGCCTTTGACAGCCTGGTCGAGCGGGGCCATTCGGTCCTCATCGTCGAACATAATCTGGACGTGATCAAGTGCGCCGATCAGGTCATTGACCTCGGTCCGGAGGGCGGCGACGGGGGTGGCGAGGTGGTGGCCCAGGGAACGCCGGAGGCGGTGGCGCGGGTCAGGCGCTCGCATACCGGGCGCTATCTGGCGCGGGTGTTGCGAGAGGCGAAACGAGGGGAAAAGGCGAAGGGGAAAAGTCAAAAGTCAAAAGTCAAAAGTCAAAAGTCAAAGGGCAAAGGTCGCAAGTCACAAGCTCCAGGCCGCAACTCGGCGATCTGTGTGGTCGGCGCCAAGGAGCATAACCTGCAGGATGTCTCTCTCGATATTCCTCGGGATGAGATGATCGTGGTCACCGGGCTGTCCGGGTCGGGCAAGTCCACGCTGGTGTTTGATATTGTGTATGCCGAGGGCCAGCGCCGCTATATCGACAGCCTGTCGGCCTATTCCCGCCAGTTCATCAAGGTTCTGGCCAAACCGAATGTCGATCTGCTGACGGGCATTCCGCCGACGGTCGCCATTGAACAGCGCATGAGCCGGGGCGGGCGAAACTCGACGGTAGCCACGGTGACCGAAGTCTCGCACTATCTGCGGCTGCTGTACGCCAAGATCGGTGTGCAGCACTGTGTGAACTGCGGCCAGCCGCTGTCGGCCCAGAGCCGCAGCCGCATTCTTGAGCTGGTGCAAACCGACTTCAGCGACCAGGAGTTCAGCGTTCTGGCGCCGGTCGTGCGCGGCCGCAAGGGGTTTCACAAAGACGTGCTGGCCGGTGCGCGCAAGCTGGGCTTCATCCGGGCGCGCGTCGACGGCCGGATCGTCGAGATTACGCCGGACATGAGCCTGGCCCGCTTTCGGGAGCACGATATTGAGATCGTGGTCGGGCAGGTCACGCTTGACCGGACGACCCAGCAGCTTGACGGTCTGCTCCAGGACGCGCTGCGGATGGGCAATGGCGCGGTCCACATCCTGGGCGCTGAGACGGAGCGCATCTACAGCGAAAAATTGTTCTGCGTAGCCTGCGGTCTGGGTTATGCCGAGCTTGACCCGCGGATGTTCTCGTTCAACAGCCGTCAGGGGGCGTGTCC
>JAAXHF010000409.1 GCA_012271025.1 Deltaproteobacteria bacterium
CTCAATGGCCACCTTGTAGCCCTGGCCGACCTGACCGATCACGTTTTCGCGCGGCACCCGCACGTCTTCCAGGATCAACTCACAGGTCGAACTGGCCCGGATGCCGAGCTTGTCCTCTTTACGGCCGACACTGAAGCCGGGCATCTCACGGTCGATGACAAAACCGGTGATGCCCTTGTAGCCCTTGTCGGGATCGGCGTTGGCGAACAGCATGTACAGGCCCGCGTCGTCACCGTTGGTGACCCACATTTTTCGACCGTTGAGCACATAGGTGTCGCCGTCGGGGCGTGCCTGGGTTTTCAGGGCAAACGCGTCACTGCCCGAACCGGACTCTGACAGCGAGTAGCTGCCGACTGTGTTTGTCGCCAGCCGGGGCAGGAACCTGGCCTGCTGGTCGGGCGTCAGCCAGCGCAGGAAGGCGTTGATGACCAGGGTGTTCTGGACATCGACACACACCGATACCGCAGGATCGACCCGAGCCATTTCCTCGATGGCCAGAATCGCCATGAAAAAGCTCGACCCCGCCCCGCCGTACTCCAGCGGGATCTCAACCCCCATCACGCCCAGGTCAAACAGTCGATCAATCAGCTCGCGCGGGATCTTGGCCGCCCGGTCCATGTCCATCACCTGCGGTTCGACCCTCTCCTCGGCAAACTCCCGGACCATGGACTGAAACAGCCCCTCTTCTTCGCTCAGTGTCGTCAGTGCAAGACTTGCCGTGTTGGTACTCGACATGCGCCGACCCCTTTCGCCTGAAGCTTTCCCCTTACATCTCACGTTGCCGAACGCCTGTCCAGCCGATATAGTCGCCCCAAAAAGTGAGACACCAGATGAAAATTGGTCTGATTTCCGACACCCATATTCCCGAAGCCATGCCAGAGTTGCCGAGCCAGGTGCGCACGGTTTTTGCCGGGGCGGATCTGATCCTCCACGCCGGGGACCTGCACTGTCTGGAGGTGCTCGATTGGCTGGAAGACATCGCCCCGGTGCTGGCCTGTCGGGGCAACGGCGACGACGGCTCGGGAGGCCGCCCGGTTGTCCCCGACGATCCGCGCCTGCGTGAAGCCGCCGTCACCAGCGCGGCCGGCTATCGGATCGGACTGGTGCACGATGTGTTGGATCCCGAGGAATTCTCCCAGTGGCCCATCGAACGCACCATGGAGTTCTATTTTGACGGCCCCACCGATTTCATCGTGTGCGGCCACACCCATGTCGAGGGCGTCAAGCGCCACGGCGAGGTGCTGGTCATCAATCCCGGCAGCCCGACCTTTCCCCACAACTATGCCGCCCAACCCGGCACGGTCGGAGTGTTGCAGCTCGCCGACAACCGTGGGGGCGGGAAGTTCAGCGTGTACGATCTGAAGACGCTGGCCGTCATGCCGGAGCTGACGACCAGGTTTTAGGGCTGGTTTTGGGCGCGGCCGAAGCTCAGCCGCCCAGACTGATCATTTCGATCTTTTTGTGCTCTTTCGGGTCATAGCCTGCGGCGGACCGCAGCGCCGTCAGCCGCTCTTCTGAGTAGCGATCCCGGCGTGTGCCCCAGATGCGGCCCAGAACGGCCAGAATGTCGTCATCCGAGGCGCCGCTGCGCAGCAGGGCTTTCAGGTTATAACCGGTGTTGGAAAACAGGCAGGTCACAAACCTGCCGTCGGCGGTCAGACGCGCCCGGGTGCAACTGCCGCAGAACGGCTCGCTGACCGAGGCGATCACGCCGATATCCCCGTCGCCATCCACAAAGGCATAATCGACCGACGGCGCGCTGCCCTTGTCGCGGCCGATCTCCCGCAGCGGAAACCGGCGCTGAATCGTTTGCAGGATTTCCTGCTTGGTGACGATTTTGTCGGACTGCCAGCCGTTGGCGTTGCCGACATCCATGAATTCAATAAAGCGCAGGGCAAAGCCGTGCTCACGGGCAAAGGCGACCAGGTCGAGGAGTTCGTCGTCGTTCACCCCGCGTTCGATGACCGCATTGATCTTGATCGGAGACAGGCCGGCCTGTCGGGCGGCAAACAGGCCGTCCAAGACCTTGCTGAGATCGCCCCGCTTGGTGATCTGCCGGAAGCGCTCGGGCCGCAGCGAGTCGAGGCTGACGTTGATACGACGCAGGCCGGCCGCTCTGAGGCTGGCGGCTCTGTCGGCCAGCAGCGAGCCGTTCGTCGTCAGGCACAGTTCCGGGGCGTTTTCCAGGGCCGACAGTTTGGCGATCAGTGTCTCCAAGTCCCGCCGGGCCATGGGCTCGCCACCGGTCAGACGGACCTTTTCCACACCGAGTCGGACGAACAGGCGCACCAGCCGGGTGATTTCTTCAAAGGATAAGACTTCGCTCTTCTCCAGCCACTCGTACTCGTCGAGCGGCATGCAGTAGGTACAGCGAAAATTACACCGGTCGGTCACCGAGATGCGCAGGTCTTTGAGCGGACGCTGGTAGTGATCTGACAGCATGGAGTCTCCTGAACGGCGCCTATTATAACCATCGGGCAGCCGTAGCCAAGGGGAGGGTGGAGGAGAAAATTTGACACAGGCCCAGGTATGGCCGAAATAAATCGGGGCGAAATCTGGCAGTTCAGTTCTTCAGCGTTGCGTAAGAGAAACGTCCGTGCGATCCGGTCCGGTATCCTCGATCATCCACCACGCACTGCCCGCACTCAGCAGGGCCAAACCCGAGGCAATGGCCATCAGCCACTGAAAACTCGTCACAAACGAGTCGTCAATCGCTCCCTCCAGGGCCGAACGGATCTGCGCGTCGGGACCGGCCGGGGCTTGGGCTGCGGCCAGCTTGGCGCGCTCGGCATCGAACTGGTGTCGAATGTGGGCTGGCACCTGAAGCGCGTCCAGCCGCCGGTCGAGTTGGGCGTTGAACACGCCGACCGCCACAATGCCCAACACGGCGATGGCCAGCAGGCTGGCCGTCCGTGAGACCGCGCTGTTGAGGCCCGAGGCCAGCCCAGCGTAGCGCTGGTCAACCGCGCCCAGCACGGTGCTGGTCAGCGGCGCAACCGTGAGCATCATACCGGTCGCCACCACCACAATGCCGGGAAAGAAGCCGCGCCAATAGTGGCTCTCATGGCTCAGCAGGGCCAGGCTGGCATAGCCGCTGGCCGCCACACACGGCCCGATCAGCAGCGGTCGGCGGGCGCCGTAGCGAGCCACCAGACCGCCCGCCCAGCGCGAGCCGGCAAACATGATGGCGCTCATCGGCAGAAACGCCGCCCCGGCCTGGGTGGCGGAATAGCCGTGGACCTGAATCAGACAGAACGGCAAAAAGAACAGGCTGCCGCCCAGCGCGGCATACAGCAGCAGGGTGAGCAGATTCACCCCTCGAAACGTCCGCGACCGAAACAGGCCGAGCGGCAGCATGGGCGCCGGACTGGAGCGCTCGACCAGAATAAACCCGGCCGAGACGCCAGCGCTCAGCGCCAGCGCCCCGAACACGAACGGATGGCGGAAACCGAGCTGCGGGGCTTCGAGCAGACCGTAGACCAGGCTGCCCAGCCCCAGCGTGATCAGCAGCGCGCCGGGCCAGTCCAGTTTGCCGGCCGGCGGGCTGGCCGGGCTGTCGGGGATGCGCCAATACACCACGCTCAGGACAAGCAGGGCCAGCGGCGCATTGAGGAAGAACACCCAGCGCCACGAGCCATGGTCAACAATCCAGCCGCCGACAACGAGGCCCAGGGCCGACGAGATCGCAATCCCGCTCGACCAGGTGCCGACCGCCCGACCGCGCTGCCGGTCAGAGAAGGCGGCCCTGAGCAGGGCCAGGCTGTTTGGGACCAGCAGGGCGCCGCCCACGCCTTGTCCGACCCGGGCGGCGATCAGGGTCTGGATGTCGGGCGCCAGACCGCAGCCCAGAGAAGCCAGGGTAAACACGCCGATGCCGGCGGCAAAGCTCGGCCGGCGTCCCAGCCGGTCACTCAGCGCGCCGCCGACCAGGAGCAGCGAGGCCAGAAACAGGACATACGCCTCCACCACCCACTGGGCCTGGCTGATCGTCGCCTGAAGTTCTCGCTGCACGACCGGCAGGGCGATATTCACCACGCTGCCGTCGACAAACACCATGCCGGAGCCCAGAATCGTGGCCGCCAGGGTCCACTGTTCCGCGCCCCAGCGCGTCGCGGACTGTCGGGAGTGTGGGAAGGAGGTCTGCAAGCTGGGCTGAGGCTAGCAACGAAACCGGGCCAGACCAAGGGGCAGCTGGTTTGCGATGCGCGATTGCTGTCCGATCACGCCAGGCCGAATCGGCGCGTGCCTGAGATGCCTCTTGCTTTCCCGGGTGCCGCTCTGTAGACCAAACGCATATCCCCGGCAGGGGTGGCCAGTTCTTGAGGAGTTGTCGCATGTCATCGACCGATGTGTTCCTGGCGAATAACGCCCGCTATGCCGAGCAGTTTCAGAAAGGCGAGGCGCCCGTCCGGCCCGGCAAGCAGACCGTGATCGTCACCTGCATGGACGCCCGTATCGAAACCGGCCGCCTGTTGGGCCTTGAAGAGGGCGATGCCCACGTCATACGCAACGCGGGCGGGGTCGTGACCGACGATGTGCTGCGCTCTCTGGTCATTTCGCAGCGTTTGCTGGGAACCAGAGAGATCATGCTCATTCATCACACCGGCTGCGGGATGCTGAGCTTCCGCGACGACGATCTGAAAGCCGAGATCGAAGCCGACACCGGCTTACGGCCCGCCTTTGCGTTCGAAGCCTTCCCGGACCTTGAGGAGGACGTGCGTCAATCCATGCGTCGGATCATGGCCAGCCCCTTTGTTCCGGTGAAGGACCACATACGCGGTTTTGTCTACGACGTGGCGACCGGTCGCCTGCATGAGGTCAGCTGACGCGAGGCGCATGGCTCCGCTCTATGCACTCCCGCCCGCACACGGGGCAGCGCTGAGCGGCTCCCCTCAGCCGCACCGACATCCGGGCGACAGCCTGCGAGCCTGCCGGCCCAAGAAGGAGACGAGATGAAAGTTGTTGACGGTGATAGCCACTTTATTGAACCGCTTGATGTCTACCCACGCTATGTTGACCCCGCCTTTCGGGAGCGGGCCATGCGCGTGGAGCGCGACCCGGCCAGCGGCGAACAGCGCATGCTGGTCGATGGCCGACCCATGCGGCTCGGCAGCCGGGATATCGACGAAATGCTCAGCATCATCGTCGGCTATGGGCAGAAGGAAGAGGGCAGTGCGCTCGACGAGTTTGACCGCTCGCTGATGAGCGGCGGCGACTGGCAGAACATGGACAAACGGGTGCGGTTTCTCGACGCCGAGGGCATCGACTACCAAGTCCTGTTTCCGACCCTGGGGCTGTTGTGGGAGGGCGAGGTGCAAGACCCCGAGCTAGCCGCAGCGCTGTGCCGGGCGTACAACACCTGGGCGTTTGAGGTGTGCGCGGGCCGTCTGGACCGTCTCTTTCCGTCGGCCCATATCTCGCTCCGCGACCCCGTGCTGGCCGTTGACGAGATTCAGCGGGTGGCCAAGCTGGGCGCCCATTCGATCATGCTTGGCTCGGCGCCGGTGGCGGGCAAAAGCTTTGGTCACGCGGACTATGACCCGATTTGGGCGGCCGCCCAGGACGCAAATGTCGCGGTCACTATCCATCCCGCCGGCAACAAGGAATACCTGGGCAGCGCCTGGTATAAACACCGCAATCCCGGCTTCATGTTCATCTCGATGAACGTGATCCAGGACCCGCGCATGTCGCTCAGCACAATGGTGTATGACGGGGTGTTCGAGCGCTTCCCCGAGCTGCGGGTGGCGACCGTCGAGTCGATGGGTAGCTGGGTCGGCGAGTGGCTTGAACGCTTTGACTACCGCTATCAGTACATGCGCCACACCTCGCAGATGAGGCGGCCAATCCGGGAGTATTTTGCCCGCAATATCTGGATCAATGCCGACCCGAGCGAAAAGTTGTTGCCGTACATTGTCCAGTTTGTGGGCGACGAGAAATTCTTTGTCGGCTCGGACTATCCGCACGCCGAGGGCTTTACCCAGCCTGTCCAGACCATGCGCGGCCTGCTGTCAGACCTGCCGGCCGTCTCGCTGGACAAGATCCTGGGGACCAACGCGGCGGCGTTCTATAGAATCGAGGCGTGACCGACGGGGATGTCCAGCCTGGGGCCTGATCGGGTTTTGCACGGAGGACGAACGATGCGTATCACAGACAGAGTCGCCCTGGTCACGGGCGGCAGCCGGGGCATTGGCCGGGCCATCAGCCGCCGGCTGGCCGAAGGAGGCGCCCGGGTGGCGATTGCCGATATCCTGGAAGACGAGGCCCGGCAGACCGCCACGGAGATCGTCGCTGCGGGCGGCCAGGCCCTGGCCGTGACCACCGACGTGACCCAACTCGACCAGGTCCGGGCCTGCGTCCAACACGTCACCGACACCTGGGGACCGATAGACATTCTGGTCAACAACGCCGGCTGGGACAGAATCGAACCGTTTGTCGAGAGCGCTCCCGAGACCTGGGACAAGGTCATTGCGATTAATCTGCGCGGCCCGATCAACTTCTGCCACACGGTTGCGCCGCAGATGATGGAGCGCAAGCAGGGCAAGATCATCTCGATCAGCTCGGACGCCGGACGGGTCGGCTCGACCGGGGAGGCCGTTTACTCGGCGTGCAAGGCCGGCATTATCGGCTTTTCCAAAACCCTGGCCCGCGAGCTGGCCCGCTCGCAGGTCAACGTCAACGTCGTCTGCCCCGGTCCGACCGACACGGCCCTGCTCCAGCAGGTCACCCAGGGGGAGCGCGGCGCGCGGGTGATTGAGGCCATGACCCGAGCGGTACCCTTCCGGCGCCTGGGCCAGCCCGAGGAAGTCGCCAATGCGGTGGCCTTTTTTGCCTCGCCGGACGCCGACTTTGTGACCGGCCAGGTCTTGTCGGTGAGCGGCGGCCTGACCATGGCCGGCTGAGGAGGGCGTATGCGCTTTACAGACAAGGTCGCCCTGATCACCGGCTCGTCGCGCGGCATCGGCCGGGCGATCGCCCTGCGCCTGGCCGGGGAAGGCGCCCGGATTGTGGTCAATTATCGCCGCAACACCGAGCAGGCCCAGGCGGTGGTTGCGGCAATCGAGCGGCTCGGCTCACAGGCGCTGGCGGTGCAGGCCGATATGAGTGACGGCGAGGCCGTGCGGGCCATGTTCCGACAGGTCAAGGAGCACTATGGGCGGCTCGACATCCTGGTCGTCAATGCTGCCGCCACCGCCTTTCGGCCCCTGCTCCAGCAGAAAGAACACAACGTGATGCGGACGTTCGGGCTGACGATCAGCGGCTCGCTGCTGGCGGTCCAGGAGGCCGTACCGCTGATGCGCGGTCGGGCGGCCCGAATTGTGACCGTCTCGGGCATTGACTCTCTGCGTATGCTGTCCGGACACGGGCTGCTCGGCGCGGCCAAGGCCGCCCTGGAAAACATGACCATGTATCTGGCCCACGAACTCGGGCCCCACGGCATCGCGGTCAACGGCATCAATCCCGGCCTGATCGAAACCGACTCGTCGAAGATGTACGCCGGCGGTGACGCGGCCTACGCCGAGTACGAACGCGATGTGATCCCTAATACGGCGGCCGGCCGGGTGGGGCGGCCCGAAGACATCGCGGCGGTGACGGCCTTTCTGTGTTCCGAAGACGCCGACTTCATTCGGGGACAAACCCTGCTGGTGGACGGCGGACTGCTGTCTTCGTCGATCGCCAGCCGGCCGCACGACTGAAAAGGAGGAACAGAACTATGGCCCGACTCGAAACGCTCCATCCACACGAGTGCGGACTCGACGCCGCACGCCTGGATCACTTCAGCGCGGTCGTCCAGCGCGACATTGAGCGGCAGCGCTACGACGGCGCCGTCGTGATTGTCGCCCGCAGCGGGCGCGTCGCGCTCCACCAGGCCCTCGGTTTTGCCGAGCGGCAGACGGCTCGGCCGGCTCGCACGGACGACATCTTCTGCCTCTTTTCGGTCACCAAAGCCCTGACCGGGGCGGCGGTGCTGGCCTGTATCGACCGGGGCGAGCTGGCCCTGACGACCCGTGTGGCCGAGGTCATCCCCGAATTTGCGGCCAAGGGAAAACAGCGGGTGACTGTGGCCCATCTGCTGACCCACACCGGGGGCATGTCGTCCGGGTTTCCGCCGGTTCCCCCGGAGCTGCTCGGCGACCTTGAAACGGTGGTGAGCGCCGTATGCCAACAGGGGCTCGAAGCCCGGCCGGGGGAAGAGGTGAGCTATAGTCCGATGACGGCGCACGCCGTGCTGGGTGAAATTGTGCGTCGGGTCGACGGCGGCCGCCGGTCCTTTGGGCAGCTCCTGGCCCAAGACGTGTTTGCGCCCCTGAACATGGACGACACCGCGCTGGGGCTGCGAGCTGATCTGGCCGAGCGCAGAGTGCCGGTCGTGGTGCGGGATCGGACGCCGGGGCTGTTTCCGCCAGAGGCCCTGGAGAGCTTTAATGAGCTGATCACCGAGGACGCCGAAATCCCGGGTGGGGGGGCGGTTTCGACTGCAGCCGACATCTTCCGCTTCGCCGAGATGCTGCGGCGTGGCGGCGAGCTGGACGGGGCGCGGATTCTGTCGCCGGCCGTCATCCGGCTGGCAACCACCAACCATACCGGGACCCAGCCCAACAATTTATGGAATTACGCCATAGAGGAACGCGGCTGGGACGCCTTCCCGGCCTTCCTGGGACTGAGCTTTTTCCTGCGCGGCACCGGCATCTGTCCGACCTATTTTGGAACAATGGCCTCGCCCGGCACGTTTGGCGGTGTTGGGGCGGGCACGACACTGTTCTGGGTCGATCCCGAGCGCGAGCTGAGCTTTGTGTGTCTGACCGCCGGAGGCTTGGAGGAGGCCAACAGCATGGAGCGCTTCCAGCGCTTGTCGGATCTGGTGCTGGCCGCAGTGGTCTGATGGCCGCCGCGTCCGCCGCCGCCCTGCCCTTTTCCAGCCGGCAGCTGGAGCGCGTCTTTGCCCGGCTGTCGGGACGGCCGCCCCTGCACGTCCACGCCGTCCTGTCCGGCAATATCAACACGATTGTCAAGGTGGAATGTGAGGGCCGGCTGTACGGGCTGCGGGTGCGAACCCAGGAGCAGGTCTACCGCTACGAGCCGGACCTGGTCAAAGAAGCTCTAGTCGCCGCACTACTCACACCCGGTTCGCGGCCGCCCACCGACGCCGCTGTCGCCCAGCTGTTCGACGGCCTGCTGGCCGCCCGGTGCGGTACGCTCGACAGTGAGACAGCCGTCCTGCCCCGGCTGCGCTACTACGACTGGACCCGGCAGCTCCTGGCCCACCCCTACTGTGTCTATGACTGGGCGAACGGTGCGCCCCTCTGGGACACGCCCTCGCCGTCCCTGTACCGCGCCGCCGGCCGGGCCTTGGCCCAGATCCATACCGTTCGGTTTGAGGCCTGGTACGCCGATTTCCCGTCGGTGGGAAAGAAGCCGCTGGCCTGGGCCGAACGCTTTCCCCAGGCGCTCGGCAAAGAGCTTGACGCTGCCCGCCACCACCTGCCAACGGCGCTCGCCGAGGCTGCGGCTGGGCTGCGTCTGCCCGACTCCCTGGAGGTGAGGCCGTGCCTGGTGCATAACGATTTTTCGCCCGGCAATATCCTGACTGCGGACGGCCGTCTGACCGCCATCATCGACTGGGACAACGCCGTTGTTGACGCGCCAGCCCTGGACTTTGTGAAAATGAAGTACTGGACGGCCAAGAACCCCGCCGGTCTGCTGTCGCCCCACCCGGCGCTGTTCGGGGCTTTTGTCGGGGGCTATGGCGACGCCGGGCAGGCCATCGTTGAGTCTGTGGCCTTTGCGTTGTATGAGTTGCTGTGGTTGCTGCGGGTGTTCAATTTCGAGTGTGCCAAGCAGGCCCAGGGCATCGCCCCGGCGCCGGGCTATCCCGAGGCCGGCGCGTATGAGGCTTGCCTGTCTGAGGTGCTGACACGGCTGAGCCGGTTCTGAGGAGAAAAAGGAGGACAGCATGGATCCCGTGTGGTTTGGACAGTTCGCCGTCACCGCGTTTTTTGCCGTGGCTTTTCTGCAATCCGCAGCCGACAAGTGGATGGACAGCGCGGGCAACCTCGAGTTTCTGACCGGCCACTTTGCCAAGAGCCCTCTGGCCGGAACGGTGACGCCGATGTTCTGGGCGATCACGGTCATCGAGTCGGCGGCCGGAATCCTGTGCGCCATCGGAGCCGTGCAAGTCCTGTTCGGTCTGGGCGGCGGCCTGGCGGTGTGGGGCATCGTCGTCGCCACCCTGGCCCTGCTGAGCCTCTTCTTTGGCCAGCGGCTGGCCCAGGATTATGGCGGGGCGGTGGTGATTGCCAGCTATTTCGCGGTCGCCCTGCTGGGCCTGCTCTTGTTCCAGTCGTAAGCCTTGGTCGGATTCGAAAAATCACCCCAGGCATCAGGATGCCGTCAACGCAGACCGGTCTGCATAAAACCCGACGATCTCTTCGATGACGGTGTGGGCGTGACGGACGAGCAGCTCTTGATCTTGCAGGACAAAGTGGGTCTTGGCGCCTGAGGCCAGCATCGACTGGGTGGCTTCCAGGGTGCTGGCGTCTTCGAGCAGCGCATCGCGTAGCAGCACCTTGCTGTATTCCTGGCTGAAGCGCTGGGCCGCGTTGTCGGCCTGGGGAAAATAGGTGCGGACTTCCCACAGCGTCCGGTCTGCCGCCAGCGGCCAGAACTGATGGGTCAGGTAGGTCCCGTCAAAGACGAACACGTCAAAGTTTGGAAAGAGCATATTGGCGTCAAAGGCCCAGAAGCGGCTGCGGGTCGGGTTCACGCCCGGTGGCAGCCGGTCCATATCCCAGTCGCGGTTGACGATGGACGAGCCGAAGCGATGGGCCAGCAGCTCGACCGCTGACGGCTTGTGCTCGGGGTTGCCGAACACCGACATGCGATGGTTGCGCTCATACAGCTGAAAGGCAAAGGCGTGGGCATACGGGTTGTCTTTGCTGGTGAACGAGTCGGGCAGCGAGCGTCTGTGGATGAACGGCACGTGGTAGGCTTCGTGAAAGGCGTCTTTGATGACCTTCCAGTTGGCCTTGATCTCGGTCGTCCAGGCAAAGCAGGTACTCAGCTTGTCAAATGGGTAGCCCGTCAGACCGGCGCCCAGCTCGCCCAACTGGTGTGACAGGCTTTCGGGCGGCTGCGGGCTCAGATTGACGAAGAGAAAGCCTTCCCAGCTCTCGCTCGCAATCGGGCTCAGGCCGAGTTGGGCTTTCTCCAGCCCAAAAAAGTTGGCTTCGTCCGGCACAAAACGCAGCCCGCCGTCCAGCCCGTATGACCAGCCGTGGAACTTGCAGGTCAGCGCCTGGCAGCGACCGCCCCGGTCCCAGACAAGCTTGTTGCCACGGTGGGAGCACATGTTGTGAAAGGCCCACACGCCACCGTCCCGACCGCGCACGACCAGGACCGAGGTCTGACACACCGGCAGGTCTTTGACAAAATAGTCGCCGGGCTGTGGGATCTGCTCGAGCCGTCCGACGTTCAGCCAGAAGCGCTTGAAGATTTTTTCGCGCTCCTGGGCAAAATAGGCGGGTGATACGCAGGGTTCGATCGGAATCGGCCCGGTGCCGAGTTCAGGATAGTCCGTGTGCCAGATTTTGCTGTTGGCTTGGCCGTCCATGCTGCCTCCTCCCGCCGTCAACTGCGGAGCCCCGCCTCGCGCGCAAAGCGTTCCATCAGGCGCATCAACTCGGAGAAATCGTTCGTCCAGGCCCGGAAGGACAGGTAGACATGCTGGATCCCGAGTTTTTCGTAGCCGGGCAGGTCGTCCAGAAGCTGATCGAGGCTGGGCGCCGCCAGGGGCAGCATGCACAGCTGGAGGTCGGCCATGCTGCGGCCGGCCTGCTCGGTCAGCTCAGCCAGGGTCTCCAGCGGCGCCGCAATCGCCTCCGGGCTATTGCCCATGGCGATCCAGCCGTCGCCGCGGCGGGCCACCCGCCGCAGGGCGCCCTTTGTCATGCCGCCGATCAAGACCGGCGGCCGCGGCGTCTGGACCGGCTGGGGCAGGCATTTGATATCGGCAATCTCAAAATGTTTGCCGCTGAAGTTGACCGCCGGCTGAGTCCAGGCCGCCTTCATGATATCAATCGTCTCGTCGGTACGGCTGCCGCGTTCCTTAATCGACACCCCCAGGGCGTCAAACTCCTGTTCCAGCCAGCCGGCCCCTACCCCGACGACCGTGCGGCCGCCGGACAGCACGTCGATTGTGGCCAGGGCTTTGGCCGTGGCCAGCGGATGGCGGTAGGGCAGGATGAGGACTGCGGTACCCAGCTTGACCCGGGTCGTTTTGAGCGACAGGGCGGCCAGCACGCTCAGCGGCTCAAGAAACGGATCGTCCGGGTTGAAGGCATAGCCGCCCTCCATCTTGGACGGAAACACCAGATGGTCGGCTACCCAGATTGTGCTGTAGCCCAGCGCCTCGGCCGCCTCGGCTGCGGTGGCGATTCTGTGGGCCGGGTCTTCGCTCGCAAACGCCGTAAAATGGGGCAGAACAATACCGTAGTCCATACGCAATCTCTCCTGACAGGGCGGTCTACACCGCAGCCACGCCGTCTTCCTCGCCCATCGCCACCCGCAGAATACCTTCCTGGGCAGCCCGAAACTTCTCGCACCAGTTTGCCAGCGCGGTCCGGATTTTCTCCTGGCGTTGGGCGGTGGTGGCGTACTCCCGCACCAGCTCGTAGACCGGTTCGCCGTGAGCCTCGGCCTCGCCCATGTGGGCGTAGAAAAACTCCAGCTCGTGGCGACTCAGGCCGTAGTGCTCGGCCAAACCCTGCACGAGCCGGGCGGTGGAGTTTTCCCGGCGGCTTTCTCCGCCGATTGACATGGCCGCCAGGGTCACCAAGCCGTACTCCCGACGCCCGAGTTCGATGACCCACTCGACATAGTCGAGGGCGGCCCGGGCCACCCGGGGATGGGCCAACTCTGCCGCGCTGGCGCCCAGGGCTTCGGCCAGCTGCCGGGACAGCCGCCAGTGCGCGTCGTCGCCACGGCCCATGACCGTCTCCTCGTCAATCAGATTCTCCACAATATGGCGCCGAATCTTTTGGTCGGTCGGCCCCAAGCCCGTGTTCAGAAAAATCCCGCCAAAGGCCCGGATGTGCTGCCCGGTACGATAGTGGTGCTGGATGGCCCATTTTTTGAGCGCCTCACGGTCCAGGCTGCCGGCCATCACCCCGGCATAAAAATGGGCGCCGTACAGGGGTGCTTTCTCCTGCTGGGCCATATAGCCGCGCAGTTGTGCGATAAAGCCGTCTGAGTTCAGCGTGGCCATCCTGCGTCCTCCTTCTTGACGGGCCTGCTCAGGCTCATGCATAGCAGACCAGAAACCGCCGGGCAAAAGGCGCGACCCATCCGGGGGCTTGTCTCACCCGCGCCTCGCGTCGCGCGCCCATACCATTACTGTTCCAGCTGTGTCAGGAGGTTTCGGGCCTGGCGCAGGTCGGCCGTGTCAAAGCCTTCGGTGAACCAGTCGTAGATTTCGACCAGCCGCCGTCGGGCAGCGTCCGTCCGCCCCTGGTCTTTCCACAACCGGCTCAGGCTGATGGTAGCACGCAGTTCGAGCGACTTGGCTCCGTCGCGCTGGGCAATGCTGATCGCCCGCTGAAAGCACTCCTCGGCCTCGACCACGGAAGCCGGGGGAGCGTCGCGCTGCCCGTTCGCCAGCTGCCCGTCCTGGGCGGCCTGCTCTAACAGCAGCTCGCCCTTGAGGCGGAACACATCGGCCTGTTGCGAACGTTCGCCGGCCTGGTCGGTGCGGGCAATCTCCTGTTCGAGGATGGCCAGTCCCTGGGCCGGCTGGCCGCCTTTACGGTATGCCTCCGCACACAGATAAAAGACCGACGAGCGCAGCTGGTGGGGGCCTAGGGTATGCAGGGCGGTCATTGACCGCTCAACCAAGCCCAGGCCCTCTTCGACGTGGCCCTGGTCGGTCAGCGCCCAGCCGTGGGTAAGCTGTCCGATGCCGGTCCAAAAGGCAAAGCCTTGCTCTTGGGCGAGGTCGATAAGAGCCCGGGCGTATTCGTGGGCGGCCGTGTGTTCTCCCCGGAAGCGATGGACTGTTCCGGCAAAGTCCAGGGCCAAGACCGAACTGAATGGGTGGGCCAGGTCGTCGGCAGCCTGCCGGGCCTGCTGGCTCCGGGCCAAAGCCTGATCCGGGTAGCCGCGCAACCACAGGAAATTGGCCAGGAAGGCAAGACTCACAACCTGCGGGTCCTGACCAAAATGGGCGCCCTCGGGCCGGTCCGGCCGGTGCCGCTCAGGATCGTAGAAGCTGAGACTGCGCTCCAGATGCTCCTGCGCCGCAGCCAGCTCGCCCGACGCGCTCAAGATCAAGCCCAGGCTGAAGTGGGCAGTGAGCAGCGCCTCTGGGGTTCTGACGCTCTCGGCCTGGCGCCGGCATTGCTCTGCCAGCTCACGGGCAATGTCCAGCTTGCCGGCCCCCAGATAAAACCGACACAGGCCGAACACGACGACAAACAGCTGGGGCGTTTCGCCGAGAGCGCGACACAGCTCCAGCGCCCGCGTGTACAGGGCTTCAATCGCCGGATCGCTATAGCCCCGGGTGGCGGTCAGCGGTGTGCCCAGATCGATCCGTAAGCTCAGCTCTTGCTGCCGACGTCGGACCGAGTCGGGCAGCGTGTCGAGGAGTTCCAGGCCCGTCGTCAGGTGACGGGTGGCTTCGGCGTTGGCGGAACGCTCGGTCGCGCGCTGTCCGGCCCGCTGCCAGTACGCAATCGCCGGCTCAGTCAGCCCGGCTGTGGTGTAGTGGTGCGCGAGCAGCTCGGGCCTGGTCTGCACGGTCTCGGGAAAACGGTCTTCCAGGGCGCGGGCAATCTGGCGGTGATAGGCTTGGCGCTTGCTCTTGAGCAGGGATTGATAGGCGCTCTCCTGGATCAGGGTCTGGCGGAAGGTGTAGTGGGCCTGGGGCGGGAAGCCGTCGTGCGACAGCAGGTCTGCATCGACCAGGCCGGCGAGTTCTTCTTGCAGTCGGTCTTCCGTCAGGGGTGAGACGGTCTGGATCAAGGCGTAGGAAAAGTCTCGACCCAGGGCTGCGCCCAGCTGGGCGGTCTCTTTGCCGACCGCGAGTCGGTCGAGCCGCGCCTCAAGCGAATCCTGGAGGGTGGTCGGAATGCCGAGCGAGGGCAGCGGACCCGTCAGTTCGTAGTGGCCGTCGCTCTCCCGGACAATGCCGGACTCGATGTACATCCTGGTGAGTTCTTCAACAAACAGGGGGACGCCGTCCGTTCGAGTGCGAATCTGGTGGAGAACGGTGGGCGGGAGGGGCTTGCCGTCGCAGACGTGCAGCGCCAGCTCTTCGACCTGAGCCGGGCTGAGGCGGTCCAGGTTGAGAGCGTGCAGAGACGGGCCGGCGTCCCAGGGCGGCGAGAAATCGGGGCGAAAGACGCCGACCACCAGGCTGCGGCTGTGTGGCAGACGGTCGAGGTAGGCGCTGAAGAACTCGAGGGTCGAGGGATCAGCCCAGTGCAGATCTTCCCATACGCAGTAGACCGGCTGGAGTTCGGCCTCTTCGAGCAGGAGGCTGACAAAGGCCTGAATGATTTTCTGTTTCTGCCGCTGTGGGCTGAGGCGTAGGGTTGGAATAGAGTCGGGCAGGGGCAGGGACAGCAGGCTGGCAAACAGGGCCAGCGTCTCGGCGTCTGGAGAACGGTAGCGGGCCAGGGCCTGCTCGAGTTTGGCCAGCCTGGTCGGACCGGTGTCGGACGGCTCAAACGCCAAAGCTCTTTCCAGGAGATCGATCAGCGGCGCCAGCGCGCTGTTCTGGTCATACGGTGAGCAGCGCACGGTAATCCGGGTCGCCTCGTCAGGTTCAAGCTGCTGGGACACCGCCTGGACCAGGCGTGACTTCCCGATCCCCGCCCCACCGCTCAGCAGAACGAGTTGCCCAGCCCCGCGTGTGGCCCGCTCCCAGCGCTCCCGCAGGAAGGCGACGGCCGTGTCACGACCGACCAGGGCCGGCGTCTCGCCCGAGCCCATAACGTCGCTGGCGAAGGCGAACCGCGTTCGGGACGGGTGCTCACCCACCACGCGGTAGGCGTGCAGCGCGGCGGAGATGCCTTTGAGGCTGTGGCTGCCGCGATCCTGGCAGTCAAACACGCGCTGCACCAGACGATGGGTCGTGGCGCTGATCAGCACCGAGTCGGGTTCCGCCAGCGTCTGCAAGCGCGCCGCAATATTTGGTGCCTCACCGATGGCCAGCTGCTCGGCCCGCCCCTCAACCCCGACCTCGCCGACCACGACCCGGCCGGTATGGATACCAATCCGCACCCGAAGCGGAAACGGCAGGTGGGGAAAGGCGAGTTGTGGCAGGGCCTCTACAATGCCCAGCCCGGTCCACACCGCCCGCAGGGGTTCGTCTTCGTGCGCCCTCGGATAGCCAAAATAGACCAGCAGGCCATCCCCCAGATATTGGGCGATATAGCCGTCAAAACGGCGGATGACCCCGGCGCACAGTTCCTGGTAGGCGCGGATGACTTCGCGCAGGTCTTCGGGATCGAGCTGTTCGGACAGGGCGGTCGAACCCACCAGATCACAGAACATGACGGTCAGCTGGCGCCGCTCGGCCTCGGGCGTACTCGGACGGCTGTGGCCGCTGTCCGGCTCGGTCTGGTCCGCTTGACCGAGCCAGACCAGCACCAGACCGTCCTCATCCTTGGCCACCCCTTGGGCGGTGATGAGTTCGACTTTGAGCGCCTCAAGCGCGCTGTTATCCAGATCAAACTCGCGTTGCAGTGAGCGGTAGGCCACCCGCCGCCGGTGGGCCAGCAGGCTGGCGACCTGATCGACGACCTCGAAGAACGCCATGGAGGAAGTATACGAAAGTCGGCGGTACGTTGACAGAGGGAAGGCGGCAGGCCAAATAGAGAGAACCCAAGCGGGAATGACACGCAGGCTGATCGTGATAGCAGATCAGACAGGCAGGGACATCACGATCAGCCTTTCTGGAGGCGGACGATGGCTGGATACAAAAAAGAGATTGACCGCGAGAAGGTTCAGGAAATCGCCGAAAACGTTTTCAGCCTGCTGAGTGGCGCCGTGATGTCGGGCATGGTGTATCTGGGCGACCGGATGGGGCTGTACCGAGCCCTGGAAGACGCCGGGCCGCTGACGAGTCAGGAGCTGGCCGACAAGACCGGCCTGCACGAGCGCTGGATTCGGGAGTGGATACAGGGCCAGGCCAGCGCCAAGCTGGTTGAATATCGGGGCCAGGGACGCTTTGAGCTGTCTCCCGAAGCCGCCCTGGTTCTGGCCAACGAGGACAGCCCGGCCTTTGCCGCCGGTGGGTTTTGCGCTCTGCCGCAGCAGATGGCGGTCCTGGAAAAACTGCCCGACTCGTTCAAGACCGGCCTGGGTCTGCCGTATGACGCCTTTGGCCCCGAGGGCGCACGCGGGGTCGAACGCTTGATCGCGCCGTGGTTCCGGGCGCATCTGGTGCCCCGCGCCCTGCCCCAGTTGGACGGCGTCGTGCCCAAGCTTGAGGCTGGCGCAAAAGCGGCCGACGTGGGCTGCGGCTCGGGCGTGGCCCTGATCGAAATGGCCAAAGCCTATCCCAAGTCGGACTTCCACGGCTATGACATTTCCAAATACGCCCTGGCCCGGGCCGAAGAGAAAAAGGTCCAGGCCGGTGTGCACAACGTCAGCTTTCACGACGCCAACGGCGATGCCATCCCCGACGATCACAGCTTTGACTTTATCTCGACCTTCGACTGCCTGCACGACATGGCCAATCCGCCCCCGGTCATGCACGCCATCTATCAGGCCATCAAGCCGGACGGGACGTGGCTGATTGCCGACATCCACAGCCTGCCGACCTTTGAAGACAACCTGGAGCAGAATCCCCTGGCGTCCATGTTCTACGGCTTTTCGGTGTTGTGCTGCATGTCCTCGGCCATGTCCGAGCCCAACGGCGAGGGGCTGGGCACGCTCGGCTTTACCGAGCCGGTGGCCCGCAGGATGGTCGGCCAGGTCGGTTTCAGCCGCTTCAGGCAGCACGACTTCAACAACCCCATCAACGCCTACTACGAAGTCCGCCCGTAGCCGGGATGCGGATTTTCGGTGGGGAGATCAGAGACGCTTCGAGGGGGCGTCTCTCCGGCCTGCTCTTTCAGCGCGCCCGGTTCACGTCCGGCGTCTCACGCTTGATCTTCTCAAGCAGATACCACGACATATAGCCGGCGTATTTTTCCTGCAGGTCCTTGCGTCGCCAGTCCTGGCCGGTGACGATTTTGCGGCAGTTGGCTGCTCCGCAGCGGCACTCCAGGGCGTCCGGTTCGTCGTCGGTCATCGCCCA
>JAAXHF010000276.1 GCA_012271025.1 Deltaproteobacteria bacterium
TTCATGGGGGCGGCCTACCTCAACGGGACTATGGTCATCTGGCTGGGCCTGGGCCTGCTGTTGGGTCACTTTCTCGTCTACGCCCTGACCGTCTACCGCTTGCAATATATGAACAGCGGCGGCTGGGCTCTGAGCATCGGCGAACTGCTCACCTTCTGGAACGGAGAAAATCGCGTCCTGCTGCGCCGCTTTATCGGTCTCCTGACCCTGTTTTTTCTCAGCTTCTACGCCGCGGCCCAACTGAAGGCGGGCGGCCTGGCTCTCGAAGTCGCCCTGGGTCAACCGCTGTACGTCGGCATTCTGCTGAGTACGGCCATTATTCTCTTCTATTGTTGGGCCGGGGGCATCCGCGCCTCCATCTGGACGGACAGCGCTCAGATCATCATGATGACGCTGAGCCTGCTCCTCATCCTGGTCATGGCCGTGGTCAAGGAAGGCGGGGTGGTCAGCCTGGTGGCCAGCTTTCACGCGACCGCGCCGGGCACCGACCTGATCCCTCAGAATCTCTCCATTGGCGGCTATACCGGCTGGATGCTCTTCTGCTTTGGCTCCTTGGGTTTTGGCCTATGCGTCCTCGGTCAGCCTCACATCCTCATTCGCGCCATGGCTTTGAAAAACGCCCAGGACACCAAAAAATTCATTATCGCCAACTACACCTTTGAAGCGCTCTTTATTATCCTGTTCACGCTGGTGGGACTGAGCACCCGTGTGATCCTGCAAGACATGAGTGCTTTCGAGCCCGAATTGGCTCTCTTTTTGTCGGCGAAAGAGATGCTGCCTCCGCTGGCCGTGGGCCTTGTGCTGGCGGGTGCCTTCTCTTCCACCCTGTCCACCGCCGACTCGCAAATCCTGAGCTGTTCGGCCTCCCTGATGCGCGACCTGCCCGAACCGCCGAAGCAATCTCTCTTTCAGGCCAAGGTCGGCACGGTCAGCGTGGCCTTTGCGGCGACGCTTCTGGCGCTATTTGCCGAACAGAATATCTTTTCGCTGGTCGCCTTTGCGTATGCGGGCCTGGGCGCGTCCATTGGCAGCGTGCTGGTTTTGCGCCTTCTCAATGACAGTATCTCCGAATGGGGCGCTTTCCTCGTCGCCCTGGTTGGTGGGACCACCGTTATCGCCTGGAATATGCTGGGCCTGAACTCGTATATCAACGAGAGCGTCCCCGGCTTCAGCGCCGCCCTCCTCGTCTATCTCGGCTGCAAGGCCGTCTCAAAACTGCAAACCGCCTAAGACGCGGGGAGCTCAAGTTTACGCCTGTCTTTCCGCGGCCGGCGGCCAAGGGCGAATTCCGGCGCCCGGAGGCCCGACTCTCCCTTGGTGATGTCGGGCGGGGTGAAATAGCCCAGGGCATAGCTCATCATGGTATAGCCGAGGAGTTCCTGGAGGGTGGGGTCCAAATCCTTGGCGATTTCCGGCGGGCAGGAGAGATACTGATTTTCTTCCTGCCGCAACCAGCCGAGCGAGTAGGTGATATTCAGTCCGACCCGGTCGGCCGCGCTGTTATTTGCCCCACCGGCGTGCA